>CBFGLP010001391.1:0-2738 GCA_965649595.1 uncultured Myxococcales bacterium
CGCTCAACAACCTCGGCGAGGTCGCCGGTCGCAGCACTCGCTACCAAGAGGCAATCGACTGCTTCAAGGCCGCGCTCGCGATCGATCGCGATCTCGGCGATCGCTTCGCGACCGGGACCAAGCTGGCCAACCTCGGGCTCGCGTACACGGCGATCGGCCTGTATCGGCGAGCCGAGCGCTGCCTTCGCAAGGCGCTCGAGCTGCACGAGGCGATCGGCCACCCGGGCCTGCTCAACGAGGTGATGGTCAGCCTCGGGATCGTCGTGGCGCGGCTCGGTGACCCCGAGGCCGCGCGGGTCCTGCTGCTCGACGCAGCCAAGGTCGCCGCGCGGCGAGGCGACGCTCGCACTCAGCTGCGCGCGGAGGTTCGCCTCGCGCGGATCCTTGTCACGACGCCGGTTGACGAGACCGACACACCCCGGCCCAGCGCCGATGCGATCGTCGAGGCCGAGCGGATGGCCGAGCGAGTGTTCGAGCGCGGACGCGCCGAGGGCCTGCGATCCGCCACGGCTCGGGCCGCCCACGTGCTCGCTACGATCGCCGCCGGTCGTGGAGAGATCGATCGCGCCATCTTGCTCGAGCGCGAGGCCGTCAAGCTGATCCGTGCGGGCGCCGCTCCGCTCGACGGAGTCCGATCGCTCCACCACCTCGGGCTGCTGCTCCGCGAGCGCGGCCACGAAGCCGAAGGTCGATCGCTGCTCTCCGAGGCTGCCCGGACAGTTCAAAGCCGGCTCGACGATCTACGCGATCACGATCTGCGCGAGGGCTACCAGCACTTGCCCGACGTCCGTCGGATCCTCGCCGATGGTGGCCGGTACTGATTAGGATGGAGAGCGCCTGCTAGACTCTCGCCCATGCGTCCGCGCGCCCTGCCCTTCAGCCCGGACGGGCTGACGAAGCCCTTCATCCACGCGTTGCTCGGCGCCGTGTTGCTGGCGAGCGGCTGCACCACCACCTCCCGGCTCGTCGCCTCGGATGGCTCTCACCGACTGGTCGCGCGCGACAGCGCGTCCGGGATCACCGTGGTGCTGACGACCGAGGCTTGGGCCGGCGATCTCGCCTACGGTGAGGACCTGACGATCGTCCACGTGCTGATCGCCAACATGGGCAGCGAGCCGGTCTTGCTCGCGCCGGGTGACTTCGAGCTCGAGGATCGGCGCGGCTTCGATTACGTGCTCTACGACGCAGGAGGCAGCTTCGCGGCGCTGCCCCCTGGCGCCGATCCGGACGCGTTCGCCGAGCAGCCCAGCGTCCATGTCTACGACCCGGGCCGCACGCGCGACTACGAGACGATCGCCAGTGACGACGGCGAGCTCGCCCGCCTCGCGCTGCCTTGGGGGGTGCTGCTGCCAGGCACCCAAATGCGTGGGTTCATCTACTTCGAGGACGTCCGCGATACCGCCAACCACGCCACGCTGGTCTGGCACGCCCAGACCCCGGAGCACCGCTCGCTCGCCGACTTCGGCTTCGCCCTGCACGTCGCTCGGGGTGGCTGAGCGGCCACGAGCGAGCCCGATCAGCCCGGGATCACGCAGACGCCCACGTCCTCGTAGCCGGGAGGGGCCAAGCCCTCCTCGAAGAAGGTCGTGCACTCGGTCCCCTCGAGCATGCAGCTGCCCTCGCTCAGCTCGCAGTAGGGCGCACAGCAGGACGCCCCCGAGCAGCTCGGCACCGAGGCGGCGCCCAAGCAGATGTTGCCGAACACGCAGTCGTTGATGTAGCCGCAGGGCTCGCCCGAGGGGATGTCCTGCGTCGCGAAGATGCACTGGAAGTCGCCGCCGGACCAATAGCAGCCGAGCCCCTCGTCGCAGTCCTGCAGCAGCGGATCACAAGTCCGCACGCACATGTTGATCGCGCCGTCGTTGGCGATCAGGCACGAGGTATCGGGCTCGCAGATCGGGCCGTCGGCGGTGCCTTCGCAAAACGGGGTGCAGACCCCTTGCAGCACGCCGTCGACCTCCTTGACGTCCCAGCAGAGCGTATCGGCACCGCAGTCGTCGGAGCCCAGCGCTCCACCATCGTAGACGCAGGTGTCGCCCGCCACCTTGTCGCCGTTGATCGGCACGCACTTGTTGGCATCCCAGGTGTCGCTGCCGGAGATGAAGGGGACGCACTTCTCCCCCTCCAGGCAGTCCTGCGCGAAGGGATCGCAAGACGGCTCGATGCCGGTGTCGTCACTGGGAACGAACAGGTCCGGCAGCGGCTCGCCGGTGTCGGGCGTGGTGTCCGGATTCGACGAGTCGCTCTCCTCTTCCTCGCCG
Organism: uncultured Myxococcales bacterium; assembly: GCA_965649595.1. Classification (GTDB taxonomy): domain Bacteria; phylum Myxococcota_A; class Polyangia; order Nannocystales; family Nannocystaceae; genus Plesiocystis. The sequence goes on from CBFGLP010001391.1 coordinate 2,262, forward strand.
AGCTCGTCGTCTTCTGATGGGACGGCTTCCTTGCAGGCCACAGGGAAAACCAGGAACAGGGCGAGAAATGGACTCCAGGAACTGCGCATGATCAACTCCTCCTAAAACCAACATAGATCACTTTTATATTAATTCAAATTCTTCGTACATGAAATTTAGGTATCCTACAAAACCAACTCGGCGACAACTCCGCCTGATCACCCAAAAGCAAGAGGGAGGCGCCTCGCGGCAGCCTCCCTCTCGAGCATCGGGCCGATCGAGATCAGCCGGGCAGGATGCAGACGCCGACGTCCTCGTAGCCGGGCAGCTCCATGCCCTCCTCGAAGAACGCGGTGCACTCGGTCCCTTCCTGCGTGCAGGTCGGCTCCGTCATGTCGCAGTACGAGGCGCAGCAAGCCGAGCCGGCGCAGTTCGGCATCACGTCCGCGTTGGCGCAGAGGTGACCCTCGGCGCAGTCGTTGATGAAGCCGCAGGGCT
>CBFGLP010001392.1:0-5923 GCA_965649595.1 uncultured Myxococcales bacterium
TCGACCGACGGCACCGATTCGACAGAGTCGACCGACGGCACCGACACGACCGGTTGAGGCGACATGGACCGCGACGACGAGAGGGGCACGCACTGGCTCTGGCGCCTCTCGGCGCGCGCTTGGTTGGACGCGGCCGGACACGAGCTCGAGCGCGCAGAGGAGCAGCTCGGCTCGCGGCGCACGGCGGTGACCCATGCCCGACGCGCGGCCGGCATGGCGCTCAATGGCGTGCTCGTGGCCATGGCCGCGCGCGGCTGGTCGCAGGAGCGCTGCGAGAGCATCTGGGGCCGCAGCTACATCGATCACCTGCGCACGCTCGCGAGCGCCGACCCGCACGTACGCGAGCCCTTCGACGCAGCCGTCAGCGATGCGTGCCGTGACCTGCTCGCGATCCCGGTGATGCCGCCGAGCGGCCTGATCTCGATCGCCCGCAGCAAGGACCAGGCCGCCACCGCGGCGCTCGAGCTGGCCCAGCGGCTCGTTCGGGCCTGCGCCGAGCAGCTCGGCGACTGAGGCCTGGCAGGCCTGGCAAACCATGCGAGATCACGTAAGCCGTGATCCGCGTCGCCGTTGAGTCCGGACCTACCATGCGTTGCCTTCGCCTGCTCCCCCTCATCTCGTCGCTCGCGTTCGCCTATCTGCTCGGCTGCCAATCGGTCGACTACGGCGACGGAGAAACCAAGGCCGATGAGGCCGACGAGTCCGGCACCGACGAGGCCGAGAGCAACGACGAGCAGAACCCAGACACCGGCGTCGACACGGGCGATCCCGTGTTCAACTGCGATCCCAACCAGACGACGAGCTGCCCCGAGGGCCAAAAGTGCACGGTCCTCACCCAGAGCGGAGCACCGGTCTACGAGTGTGTGCCCGACGACGGGTTCAAGCTGCCCTTCGAGGAGTGCGAGCCTCAGCCCGCGACCGGACAAGACGGCTGCCCTGCCGGCTTCGCTTGTCTGCCCTCGAGCCCCGAGACGCCCAACCAGGGCCTGTGCCTGCAGCTGTGCGGGGTCGATGAGGACTGCGAGCTAGCCCTGTGCACGGCCGGCCTCAGCTCACCGGTTCGCTTCTGCGCGGCGATCTGCGATCCGCTCGCGGCCGTGTGCCCGACCCCGCAGACCTGCCAGCGCGTCCGCCTCAACGCGTTCGCCTGTCACTTCCCCGGGCCGAGCGACGTCGGCACGCAGGCCGACGCGTGCAACCCCTTCAACGACACCGGTTGTGCGCAGGGCTTCGTGTGCGAGGCCGGAGCGATCATCCCGGGCTGCACCGAGACGAGCTGCTGCACTGCCCTGTGCGATCTCGCCGACGCCGACACCTGCGAGTCACCGATGATCTGCGGCGAGCTCCCGCTCGAGCCGCAGCCGGGGCTCGAGAACGTCGGCGCATGTTACGTGCCGCAGTAGACCGGCCCTCGCGCAAGGCCAGCGTCAACGTCCCATCGCGGGCTTCCCTTCGGCGCCGCGATCGTGAAACCTGGCCGCATGCGTCACTCGGTGGTCCTCGCGCTCCCGCTCCTGCTCATCACCTCGAGCGCGCTCGCCGGCTCGCCTGACCAGCTCGAAGCCCCGACGCACGACCCGACGATCTACGGCGGCCAACCCACCGAGCCCTGCCAGTGGCCGACGACCGTGTCGATGCAGGGCAACTGCTCGGGCACGCTCGTGCACCCGGAGATCGTCATCTACGCGGCCCACTGCGGACCCGACTACTCGAGCGTGTGGTTCGGCGACGACATCAACGGCGGCATCACTCGGGAGGTCCAGACCGAGTACTGCCTCACCAACCCGAATTGGTTCACCCTCGGGAGCAACACCGACTTCGCGTTCTGCAAGCTGGCCGAGCCGGTCGAGGATCTCCCGGTCGTGCCGATCTTGATGGGCTGCGAGACCGAGCTGCTGCAGCCGGGCACCGAGGTCGTCGCGGTCGGCTTCGGCTTCGACGAGTTCGATGGCTACGGGGTCAAGCGGCACGTCAGCTTCCCGATCGTGTCCGTTCCTGGCGAGGTCGAAGCGGGCGGCAACGGGTTCTCGATCTGCAACGGCGACTCGGGCGGACCGCTGTTCCTGCGCCTGCCGACCTCGATGGATCCGCAGCAGAGCTGGCGGGTGTTCGGGGTGACCTCGTGGGGACCTCAGGACTGCGCCCAGCCGCAGTTCTTCGGGGCCATGCACGCGGCCGTCGAGTGGATCGAGCAGACCAGCAAGATCGACATCACGCCCTGCCACAACGCCGACGGCACCTGGCAAGCCGGCCCCGACTGCGGCAGCTTCCCGCTCTCGCCCGACACCGCGGTCGGCACCTGGTCCAACGGCTGTGGGCCGGCGGTGCTCGGCGGCAAGTCGGCGACCTGCGGTGAGCCAGCCGTCGACGAGGACCTGCTCCCGCCGACCGCCGCGATCACGGCACCGCTCGACGGCGCGACCTTCTCCAGCAGCCCCGACACCATGCAAGCGCCCGTCGAGATCGTCGCCGATGTCGCCGACGCGGGCTGGGGGATCGCCAGCGTCGACCTCTTGATCGGCGGCCAAGCGGTCCCCAACGGCACGAAGACGGTCCCGCCGTGGAGCTGGGCCGGCAACTTCCCGCCGGGCGGCTACCTGGTCTCGGTCCGCGCGACCGATCTGGGCGGCAACGTCGTCGAGTCGGAGGTGGTCGGGTTCGGCGTCGATCAGGACGCGCCCGAGCCTCCGGAGCCCGAGGACACGGAGACTGGGGACGAGAGCGGAGATGACACCGAGGAGAGCGGGGGTGCCGACGAGGTCGGCGAGAGCGGGCCGGCGCAGGAGGGATCGAGCGAGGGCTGCAACTGCTCGACTGGCGATGAGCGGCAAAGCGCGTTCTCCCTGCTGATCATGCTGGGTCTCGGGCTGACGATCCGGCGACGCTCCAAGAGCTCCGACCGGGTCTGAGTTCCGAGCACGACGCAGCTCAGATCGCCCGCTCCAAGCGGACAGCGGTCGACGACGGCTCGACACGAAGAACCACCTCGTAGCCTCCTGCTGCGAAGGTCGCTTCCTCGAGCGCGAAGGTGCCATCGTCGGTGAAGCTGCCCAACGCCGGCTGGATATTGGACACCTGCAGGACCGAGCCCGGCACCTCAGAGATCGCGGTGCTGTCCAAGAGCACGCGCGCCTCCACGTCGAAGCGCAGCGCACCCGCCGGGAACACGAGCGACTCTCCGCTGCGCCATCCTTGCGCCGGACCGCGAAGGTGCGCGGCGACACCCGTCAGCTCCACGCCGGGGATCTGGACGTTCTCGAAGCGCGCGTCCAACTGCGTGAGCATGAGCGTGCACGGCTCCTCGGCGCACGTGGGCACGCGTAGGGCAACCACACCGTCGAGAAGATCCGATTGGCCCTGGCCCTGCGGTCCGCTGAAGGTGCTCGCCCCGCCGAACACGAGCCCATCGTGGTCCTGGTGCTCAGGCTCGTCGGGGGTATGCGCAGATTGAGCGCAGACGCTCGCTTCGGGGACTTGCTCGACGAGATCGATCGAGCACTGGATGTAGATAGTCAGGTTCTCGATGTGGCCCGGCTCGTCCTTGCCGGACTCGGAAGGTGCTTCATGGAGATTTATCGTGGCAACTTCGCCCTCCGCGTCGCTGATGAGATCGGCACACAGCGCTTGCTGCTCGGGCAAGCCGAGAATCTCTGCGTACGCTTCCAGGTCGGCCTTGAGTTGGGCTAGCCATCCATCCGCGAGGGGATCGATGGCAGAAGCCAGCACCTCGATCTGCTTTAGTGCAGTCTGACAGGCGGCGTGCCCACAGTCGCGATAGCAGGCAGCCATGAGAGTATCCTGCTGGGTATCCTCTGTGCAGCACACCCAGGGCTGACCGATCGGCAGCTCCACGAGGTCCAACGGGTGTCCGAAGCACTCGTCCCTCGTAGGGGTCTGGTCGTTGGGCGGTGGATATAAGCAGACGTCCCGCGACACCACCGTGCCGACGGCATTGTGATACGTCATGACGGCAAAGCCGTTGCCGCTGCCTTCGCAGGAATGGATCACGCCTTCGCCCTCACCATCATCACCGACCTCGTCGGCTCCACCTTCTTGCTGAGGAAGGTTTGGCCAGCACCCACCGGTGCCGGCTCATCGCCCGTGGTGTCCCCCACGTCGTCGTTACAACCAATGCCGACACACGTGTTGCCGTCGTCACTGCATGCCACGATCGCCCAGCACGGCGCCAAGAGCGTCAGCATCCATATCCGACAACTTGCGTGTCCCCATGTGGAGAAAAGGGTCTTCCTTGGTGTGCCTCGAGTCATGAGCCACACTTGCCACGCTCATGCGCATCGCCCACGCGACCTCGATTTCCCTCGCCCTCGCGTGCCCGTTGGCCGCTTGCTCGGACGAGCCTGAGGCGCCCATTTACACGTGCATGGATGCGGAGGTGCATGAGCACGTGCAAACCCCACGACCCGATTACCCATTAGTATGGCAAACAGAACATCTGGACATCTATGCCAAAGACGATTTGACAGTGTGCGCGGGCACAGCCGCCGAGTTCGAGCGTCACGTGCTGTTCGTCGCCGACACACTGGGCATCGAGCCGCGCGAGCACATTCCCTTGTACATGTCCGCCGAGCCTCCAACCCAGGAGTGCAACAATACCTCGGCCGGGGGATGTAGTACCCGTGATGGAGTTACCTTCTCGGCCCCCACCGCCACCTATCATGAGCTCACCCACGCCGTAGCCTGTCAACTTCGTATGGTACAAACACCAGCACTAGCCGAAGGACTAGCCGAAGCATTCCTCCCCCGTCGAACTGGCCTGTACAATTACGGCGATGCGGACCTGCGCGAGGCTCTCCACGCCGACGCGAACGAGTTCACCTATCGGATTTACGACCTGCCCCCCCACTTCATTCGCTGGCTGATCGAGACTCGAGGCGGCGAGTCGGTCGCGCGAGTCTACAGGATCGCCCCGGCAGGCTATTCCTATTTTGCCAAGTTCGACGGAGAGAAGATCATCGCTGCGTTCGAAGATGTGTACCAAACCGATTTCGACACACTCGAGGGAGATTTCTGGCAGACAAGCCCAGGCTTCGCATGGCCTCCCTATCGTCAATGCGCTGACATCCTACACGTCGACAGCGATCAGATAGGAGAATGGCGCTACGAGTCGACATTTGACTGTAACAGTGAGACTACCTTCGGCCCATACGAACGGGTCAATTCTTCTGACAGCCTCAGCTACAACGGCGGAATGATGATACACCAGAGCTTCACGATCGAGATCACGAAGGCCGCAACGTACGAGATCGACTACGAGGGCGCGGAACGAGTCAAGCTCGAGCGCTGCTCGACCGAGCCCGCGGACACCATCGAGGAGGCCAGGATGCTCTACGATAGGGCGCTGGCCGTCGAGCCTCACAACAACAAAGTCGACCTCAGCCCCGGGATTTGGAGGCTGGACGTCCTCCGCGACTACGGGGACCCCGCGCCCGTCGAGGTCCTCGTGCGGGAGTACGTCGAAGACGAGAGCTAGGATTTCGAGTTCGAACCCAGGTTGAGACTGCCACCGGCCCAGCTCTCGTTCGCCAGCGGAGCCGCGTTCAGCAAGTCCCTAGTCGTTCGCCAGGTTGGGAGGTGCTGGTCCATCAGCGCGTGAAAACGGTCGTCATGGTGACGCACCAGCAGATGAACGAGCTCGTGCACGACGATGGTACCGAAGTCCGACGCCCAGCCGACTGTCCAAAGGGACAGTTCATGACCCTCCGTGAAGCTCGCCGGGCTCGCCCTGCCCAAGCGCGCCAACGACGGAATTTCCCCCAACCCGGCAGCCGGCCCCGCTACCCTCCTCCCATGGCCGCCAACCTGCGCGTCGTCGTCAACGGGATGGAGTTCGAGAACCCCTTCCTGCTCGGCTCGGGCCCGCCGGGAACCAACGCCCGGGTGATCATGAAGTCGTTCGAGCTGG
>CBFGLP010001393.1:0-2421 GCA_965649595.1 uncultured Myxococcales bacterium
CGCCTGCGGGGGGCCAGAGTCAGCTTCCCCGCAGGATCGAGCGAGCGATGACCATGCGCTGGACCTGCGAGGTGCCCTCGTAGATCTGCAGCAGCTTGGCGTCGCGATAGAGCTTCTCGACCGGATATTCCCGCGTGTAGCCGTAGCCGCCGAAGATCTGCACGGCATCGGTCGCGGCCTTGACCGCCGCGTCGGCGCCGAAGCACTTGGCCAGCGACGAGGTCACGGTCCGCTTGACCCCGTTGTCGACCTCCCACGCGGCCTTGAGGTAGAGCAGACGGGTGGCCTCGTAGGAGATCGCCATGTCTGCGATCATCATCTGGATCGCCTGGTGCTCGGCGATCGGGACTCCGAAGGTCTTGCGCTCGAGCGCGTACTTGCGCGACTCGTCGAGGCAGCGGCGGATCAGGCCGGCACAGGCCGCGCCGATCATCGGCCGCGACTTGTCGAACACCTCCATCGCCACGTAGAAGCCATGGCCCGGCTGGCCGAGCAGGTTCTCGTCGGGGATCGTCACGTCCTCGAACAGCACGTCACAGGTGTCCGAGGCCCGCTGACCGAGCTTCTTCTCCTTGCGGCCGACGCTGACCCCGGGCGTGTCGCGGCTGACGATGAACGCGGTGATGCCCTTGTGCTTGAGCGCCGGGTCGAGCGTGGCGAACCCGGTGTAGGAGCTCGCGTGGCCGGCGTTGGTGATCCAGCGCTTCTGCCCGTTGAGCAGCCAACCACCTTCCTTCTTGGTCAGCCGCGCCTTCATGCCCGCGACGTCGGAGCCGGCGTCGGGCTCGGAGCAGGCGTAGCTCATGAACTGGAAGCGCTCGGTCAGACCGCCGAGCCACTTTTGCTTCTGCGCCTCGCTGCCCGCGACCATGACCGGCAGCGCGCCGAGGTGGTTGCACATGATCGAGGTCGAGATGCCGCAGCAGCCGTAGGCCAGCTCCTCGGCGATCAGGCAGCCCTCGACGGTGCCGAGGCCGAGACCGCCGTACTCCTCGGGGATCTCGACGTTCATCAAGCCGACTTCCCAAGCCTGCTGGAAGATCTCGGTCGGGAATTTCTCGCTCTCGTCGTACTCGTGCGCGACCGGGATGATGGTCTCGGCGGTGAACTTGCGCGCGGTGTCGACGAGCTGGAGCTGCTCTTCGGTGAAGGTCGGATTGAACATCGGCGGCTCTCCTGCGGGGCCCTTGTATCCCTGCGCCGGATAGGCCGCAAGCGCGCAGGGGCGTGCAGGACTCGCCTCACGCGCTCGAAATGCCGAGCTTGCTGAGCATCTCGGGCGCTTCCGCTGCGCAGGCTACTCGCGATGTGACGCTGGTCCCGCTCAGCTTTGGTCCTCGCGGGCCCGTCGTCGCGCCTCGCGGGCGGCCCTGCGCTGATCCTTCTCCTGCGCGTCCGCCTTGGCCAGCTCGGCCTTGCGCGCGCCCAGGATGAAGCCGATCACGATCCCGAGCAGCAGGATGCCGGGGATGTAGATGAAGTGGCCCAGCGTCATGGCGAGCTCACCGCTTGGTCTTGGCCGCCAGCGCCTCGAGGTCGGCCTTCTGCGCGACCGCACGTCGCCACAGGATCACCCCATAGCCGACGAACAGCGCCCAGATGATCCCGTAGGCCCAGACGATGTGCTGGTAGTCCGAGGCGACCTTGGCCTCGACCTCGGCCTCGTACTCGCGCTTGAGCCGGACGGTCTGCGGGTCGCGCCCCTCGACCTTCTTGCTGCCCGACTCGCCGCCCTCTTGCTGGTTGTCGACTTGTCCGTCGTCTTCCATGTTCGTCTCGCTAGAAAATGTCCCGTCAGGCGCGGGCGCCCGTTGTCATGGCAGCGTCGGCGTCGATCCACGCCTGATCGAGCGCCTGGCTGGTCCGCTCCTGCGTCGCCCGGATCCACACCAGCGCGATGCAGAGCAGCAAGATCGCGACCAGGCAGACCCACAGCGTGTTCCACATGCTCTGCGGCAGCGACCCGACCACCGTGGTCTGCGGGTGCAGGGTCTTCCAGATCTTCACCGCGTAGTAGATCACCGGCACGTCGATCGCCCCGAAGATCGCCAGCGCGGCGGCGAGCCGCTCGGAGTTGGCTGGCCCGTAGCGACGGACCAGCAGGTAGGCCACGAACACCAGCCACAAGAGCGCCGTCGAGGTCTGCCGCGCGTCGCCGGTCCACGGCGTGCCCCAGGTCGCGTCGCCCCAGATCGGACCGGTGATCAACACGCCGAGGCCCGAGAGCACGGTCATCTCGCCGGCGGCCACGGCGATCGCGGCCGCGCGAGCGGAGCGTTGACGCAGCTCGATGCCGGCCGCGATCCCGCAGACGACCGCGAACAGCATGCAGATCCACGCGAGCGGGACGTGGAAGTAGAAGATCTTCTGCGCGGTGCCCATCTCGGCTTCGATCGGGGTGTGCAGGAACACCCGCTGGAC
>CBFGLP010001394.1:0-3321 GCA_965649595.1 uncultured Myxococcales bacterium
CCCGAGCTCGATCTGCTGATCATCGGCGGCGGTGTGATGGGCCTGTCGATCGCCTACAACCTCGCGCGCGAGTCTCGGCGCAAGGGCGCTCGCCCGCTCGGAGCTGCCCGAGCCGGTGGCTCGCCACCGAAAATTGCCGTCGTCGAGCGCTCGTACCTGGTCAGCGGCGCGTCGGGTCGCAACGGCGGCGGCGTGCGGATGCAGTGGGGCGACGCCGGCAACGTCCAGCTGATGCGCGAGAGCATCGAGATCTGCCGCGGCCTCGCGCAGGAGCTCGACATCAACCTGTGGTTTCGCCAAGGCGGCTATCTGTTCTTGGCCCGGACGGCGTCCGGCGAGCGTCGCCTGCATCGCAACGTCGCGATCCACGAGCAGGTCGGCGCCCCTACTCGCCTGCTCGCTGCCCGCGAGGCGCTCGAGCTGGTCCCGCAGCTCGACGTGTCCGAGGTCCGCGTCGCCGCCTACAACCCCGAAGACGGCGTCGTGTTTCCCTGGCCCTTCGTGTGGGGCTACGCCAGCCAGGCCGCGGCGGCCGGGGTTGCGATCCGCACGCACACGGCCGTGGAGCGGCTCGAGCCGAGCGAGCGCGGCGGCTTCGACGTGCAGCTCGGCAGCGGCGAGCGGATCTGGGCCCGCAAGGTCATCAACGCGACCGGGGCGTGGAGTATCGAGCTCAACCGGGCGCTGGGCATCGACCTGCCCAACCATCCGCATCGCCACGAGATCCTGTCGAGCGAGCCACTAAAGCCCTTCCTCGATCCGTTGGTCGTCGATCTCGAGACCGGCCTTTACTTCTCGCAGAGCACTCGCGGCGAGATCGTCACCGGCATCACGATGCCCGACCCGCCTGGGCGTCCGCACGACGAGCACGTGCAGCTCGGCTCGAGCCTTCGCTTCTTGTCGAACGTCGCGCGGGCGCTGATCCGCGTGCTCCCGCTCGCCCGCTTCCTCAAGCCGCTGCGCCAGTGGTCGGGCCCCTACGACATCTCACCCGACGGCGACGCGATGGTCGGCCCGAGCCCCGGCTATCCGGACCTGATCCAGGTCTGCGGCTTCACCGGCCACGGCTTCATGATGGCGCCGGTGGTCGGCCGAATGATCGCCCGCTGGTTGGTCCACGACGAGCTGCACCCGATGCTCGAGCGCTGGGATCCCTGCCGGTTCCGCGACGGCCGCGAGCTCCGGCGCGAAGACATGATCATTGGATAGCCCCCCGCAGGCGTCCTGCGGGCGGCTAAATCAATCGGACAACGCCGCGCTCTTGGCCTTGGCGATCCGCAAGCGCTCGCGTGCCCGCTCGGCCGCCGAGGGGCGACCGCGGCCCTCCTCGATCTCGATCAGGTTCTCGAGCGAGTCCTCCAGCACGCCGCCGGGCGCGTTGGGTCCGAGCTGCTCGCAGCGGGCGATCGCGTCCTCGCACTGCTCCTCGGCCTCGTTCCAGCGCGACTGGGCGAGGAACAGATCGCAGCGGAACTGCGCGAGGTTGGCGTAGTCGCGGTGGTCCGGTGGGTGCAGGACCTCGTAGATGTCCTCGGTCGCGTCGAACGAGGCAGCGGCCTCGTCGTAGCGAGCGATCTTGGTCAGCGCCCGCCCTTTGTTGACGTAGTTGATCGCAACCTCGCTCGAGCGCTCGCCCTTGAGCTTGCGGAAGATCGCGATCGAGCGATCGTGATCGGCGATCGCGTCCTCGTAGCGGCCTTGCTCGCGCGCGATCCCACCGAGCGCGTTGAGTGCCTTGGCTCCCTGCAGCGACTCCTCGCCGTAGAGCTCCTCGAACAGCTCCAGCGCCGCGCTCAGCGACTCCTCGGCGGCGTTGTACTTCTTGAGCATCTGCTGCACGTTGCCGAGGTTGAGCTGGATCGCGGCGACCTGAGGGTGCGAGCGACCGAGCAGCTGGATCGTGCGCGACAACACTTCCCCTAGCATCGCCTCGCCTTCGGTCGAACGTCCCGCTCGAACGAGCGCGACTGCGTAGTTGGCCATCAGCTTGAGAGTTTGCGAGTGGCCCTCGCCGAACGCCTTGCGAGCGAGCTGCAAGCTGCGGGCGTAGTGGACCAGCGCATCGTCGATCTCGCCGCGATCGCCGAGCATCGAGGCGATCGAGTTCTCGAGCATCATGCGCAGCTCGGGGCTGTCGCCAGCGCGCAGGATCGCCGCATCGGCGGCGACTACCCACGCGCTGCCCTCCGTAGGTCGGTGCTGCTCGTAGCCAACCAAGAAGATCAGCTGCAACCAATTCCTGGCCTCCTGGACCGGATCATCGAGCAGCGCCCCCTCGCGAAGAGCCTCGCGCAAGCTCGCCTCGCAGCCCTCGCGATTGCCAGTCGCGAACTGGGCCTCGGCCAACGTGTAGAGCGACTCCACGAGCGTCCGGCGGAAGCGAAGCTCACGGGCCTCGTCGCGGATCCGCTCGAGCTCGGGCAGCGCCTTGGGGAACTTGCCGCCAGCGACCAGCGCCGCTGCCCGGCTGAGATCCTTGTCGAGCCGCTGCAGCGCTTCGCGAGCCCCGGGGTCGCCGGGTAACTCGGGGCCTTCGTCGGCCTGCGCGAGCGCGCACGTGTTCGGCGACGCCAACCCGTCTGCAGCCAAGACCGAGCGCTCGACGACCTCGGCGTCGGCCTCGGTGAACACGTCGACGAGCGCATCGAAGTCACTGAGTCGCTCGTCGAGGCAATGCATGCGGACGTCGAGCAGCTGATCGGACTGGACACCTCGCACTCGCGTCGCCTCGCAGATCTCGACCCGCTGCGTTCGCCAGTCCTCTGCCCAGTTACCCAGGATCGCTTCGACGGCCCCACCCGAGTCCTGCGCGAAGGGCTTATCGGAGCGGTTGAACGCGGCCCGGATGTCGGCTGCGCGCTGCTGATTCCAGTGCTCGTCGATCGCGTCGCCGACCCCCTGACATGGGCCGACCGTCGGCGGCGGCTCGTCGAGGCCGAGTGCCAGCATCGCGCCCACGCTCGCGAGCGTGACCACGAACGCGCTCGCGAGCGCCCAGCGACGCACGCGACGAACCGGGTCGCGCTCGAGCGCCTGCAGCAGCGCGTCCATCGAGGGCCAGCGCTCGGTCGCCTGCGGTCGCAGCCCGCGAGCGAGGATCTTGTAGATCCAGGTCGGGACCGAACGTGCGCGCTCGTCCTTGGGCGGAGCCGGCGGCTTGCCCTCGGTCATCCGACGCAGCCGCTCGGCTCGGTCGCCGCCCTCGAAAGGCAGCTTGCCGTAGAGCGCCTCGTAGAAGCTCACGCAGAACGAGTACTGATCGGTGAAGGGCCCGACCTTGAGGCCCATCAGCTGCTCCGGCGCCATGTAAGCCGGCGTGCC
>CBFGLP010001395.1:0-1809 GCA_965649595.1 uncultured Myxococcales bacterium
CTTCATGTAGCCAATGCCGGTGAAGGATTCGACCTGGTAGCCGAGCTCCGGGACCACTTCGACGTGATGCTGGCGAGCGGCGACCAAGACCGTGTCGGGCTGGGAGGTGGCGACGTAGTAATCACCTCCGGCGCCGATCACCCCGGGATGGGAGACGCCGTCCTCGAAGGTGAACAACGAGATGTTTGTTACGTAATCGATGTATTCGAGCCGATCGACGAAGTCAATGATGCTGTTGGCGTAGATCTTGCCCCCGATCTCGAGGTCGGAGCCCTGATCGTAGGCCCACGGCGAGAGGAAGCGGTTGAGATCCTCGTTGAGCTGCCTCTTGCAGTAGACCTCGTCCAGGCCCGGCTGAAAGCGTGCGGCGATGCGCACGCTCACCGGCACGTAGCGAGCGTTGCGGACCCGGATCCTGGCCATCGTCGGCGCCCGCTCGACCAGATGAGTGCGGATATCGGCGAGCAGGTTGGCCGGGGCCTTCGGCGCGAAGGGGTCGCCGGGCAGCGCGTTGCGAATGTCGGGAATCACGATGACGTCGACCCAGCCGCTCGCACCGGCAGGCAGACACTTGACCTTGTAGATCTGGACGAATCGGCTGAGCACGAGCCGCTCGTAATCCCACGGCGTCACCGCCCGCTGCTTGTGACGCAGGCGCTCACTGACGCGGATATAGACGGCCTCGTCGCGCTCGGGAGGCTTGCCACCGAACGAGGTGAAGGGCTGCTCGATCGCGGCGATCCGAGCGTCGGGCGCGAACAATCGGTTGATGCTACCGACCGGGAGCGGCTGATCGTAGTGCTCGGGCGAGTTGCCGCGGTCGACGAAGCGGGCGCTGACGGCCTGGGCTCGGATCGCGACGGTGTCGCACACGCTGTCGGTGTTCCGGCGAATCGCCGCCCGCAGCCAATAAAGATCCCCAGGCAGGCAGGTGCTCGGTGCGACGGTGGGCAGCTTCACCTCGACGACCCCCGAGTTGATCAATCCGCGGGTCGAATCGAACACCACGTCGCAGTCCTGCCAATGGTTGCCGTCGAGGTACGACCACTTCACCGGCGAGGGCTCGAGATCCGGGTTCGAGGTGCCCTCGGCGAGCTGGAGGAGCAGCGAGAGATTCTGCGCAAACTCGACGTCGCGCAGCCCGATGTAGAGCTCGCCGGCGTTGTCGCAACGGGGCAGGAGGGTCCGCTGGTCGGCGCTGAGCGGCGAAGTCCCGAACGGATGGATGTGGAACAGCTCGTCCTCGCCCAAAGGCGCCGCGGGGTCGATGTCGAGCCAGGTCCCGTAGTCGACGCTCAGGTGCTTGATCTTGGGCGTGTAGGGCTGGTTGACCAGATAGTCTTGGCCGGCGACCAACGTAGCGTCGAGGGCCAGCTGCGTCGCCAGCAAGGTAGCCTGCTTGGCTGCGGCGGTCGGATAGAGCGCGTGCCCGAGGTCGCCGTTGACCAGCTCGAGGCGCAGGTGCCGGCGCGCGTTACGAACGTCATCGACGGGCTCGATGTCGAGCCGGCGGCCGTAAGCCTCGTTGTTCGACACCGGACTGAAGTAGAGGGTCCTGCTCGTCTGCCACACGTTGCCGGCCGACACCTCAAAGAGCGGATCTCCCAAGGAGACCGGTTGGACCTGCTTGTCCTCGATCAAGCTGACCGCGGCGCTAGCATTGGCGGGGTCGAAGTCGGGATGGGCGCCGAGATACGTGCTGTAGTGACCCGCCAGGTCGGAGGGCAGCCCCATCCACTCCCACGTCAGCGTCAGCGTGTAGAGGCGTGCGCGCGCCAGCTCCGGGTGGCCCAGGTACATGCGCGAGCC
>CBFGLP010001396.1:0-6363 GCA_965649595.1 uncultured Myxococcales bacterium
GGCCCGTAGGTCGGCACGCCGGCGTTGATCACCGTGCGGCCGGTCGCCGCCGCGAGCTTGGCAGAAAACGTCTCGTCGTCCTCGACGCCGAGCCCGAACACCTGCGAGTCGCCGAGCACCACGATCTCGTCATTGCCGGGAGCAGGCCAATCTTCACCGCGATACCCCTGCGCATTCACGTGAATCGTGCTGAGCGGATTATCGTGCAGGCGAAAGCGCATCGTGGCATTTGGCCGGAGCCGCGCACCCAGCTCGGGATCTTCGATATAAAAATTGACGTGGGGGAATGCCCCCTCGTCGCGCTTCCAGAACATCCACTCGGTCAGCGCGAGCCCGAGCGCGAGGCCGACCACGATCTGGCTGGCGATCAACAGCCGCCTTCGCCAGCGAGGGCGTGGTGTCGAGTGGGTCGCCGGGGCAGGGATCGTCGTGGGCATGTCCATCGCGGTTGGGCTCCAGCCGCCGCGTACGTTCCACGCGGCGATCCGGCTCAGCGGGAATTCAGCCCCCGTGTGGCTGACGAAGACATCTCATTGGCACACGCCGCTGCCTTGCCAGGGCGTGCAGGTGCCTTGGGTACATGGATGCGCCTCGTCGCACACGATGAAGCAGGCGTTGCTGGTGAACGCATGGACCGAGCCTTGCGGGCAAGCGGGCGCGAACAAGGGATCGTGCTGCACGCACGAGAGCAGCGCCTCGCAATCACCTGGATACGCCTGCTCGCACGCGCGGGTCAGATCGATGTCACCCCAGAGCTCGCCGCACGAGGGCACGCATTCACTATCGTGATGCCGATACCACTCTTCATCGTAATAACTGTAGTCCTCCCCGATCTTGCCCTGATTCGCGCAGATCGACTGCTGGAAGGCCTTTTGATGACACTCGCACAGCTTGCCTGCCTCGGGGCTGGGCTCGAGCGTGCGGCCGGGCTCGTCGGGGACGTCGACCAACGCCGCGCTGAACCTCGGCTTTTGGTCCTCGCCGAGCGGCCAGCGAATCTCGAGATCGCGCGCCTTCTTGGCCCACCAGATCCGCGCGGTGATCGGCTGACCTGCCTGCAAGGGCGTGACCAGGCTGATCCCGTCCTTGCTGTGCATGATCATCGTCATCGGGGTCGCGCCCTCGCGGACCTCGATCCCTGCGAGCGCGTTCTTGGGCCAGCGGGTCTTGCATACGAGCTTGAACCAGTCGCCGCTGACTTGCGAGCTACAGCCGGCCTTCGTCGAGCCGCTGACCAGCACCTCGCGCTGCGGATCCCACTCCTCGTTGGCAGGCACGAAGGTCGTGCCCTCGGGCAGCCCGTGCGCGGGCATCTGGAGCGGACGCGGCCGTGCGAGCGTCTCTACCAGCGCCTCGGCCAGCGCGGCGTGGCCGTTCGGCGTCATGTGAATGTCGTGATCCAAGAACGCGCCTGGCTGGGCGCTGCGCAGCGCCTCGGTCGCGTTCAAGGCCCGCAGGCGTAGGTGCTCCGCGCTCGCGACCAGGTCATCGAGCAGGATCAACGAGCCGCTCATGTCCGGCTGCTCATCGACGCCGTACTTGTCCCACTCGGCCGGATCGATCTGTACGTCGAAGGGCAGCGCGACCACGACCAGCTCGGCGCCATGCTGCTCGCACAGGTCGCTCAGCTCGCTCAACCAGGGCTCGAAGAGCGAGGCGGGCCGCTCGACCGGCGCTGCGCCCTTGGCGATCGCCTGGCGCAGGGCGGCGCGCTCGGCCGAGAGCTCGGCTTGCGCCGCGACGAGATCCTGCACCTGCGTGGTCGGCCGCTTCTTCTTTTTCTTCTCCTGCTCGATCATCTCGTCGAGCAGCTTCTGACGCGCTCGCGCGGTCTCGCGGATCAGCGCGGCGGTCAGCTCGACCGAGCGGCCCTCTTCGGCGTATTGCTCCTCGACGATGTCGCCGGGCCGACCCTTGGCGATATCGGCTTGAAACTCGTCGAACTCGTTCCAGTGCGTCTTGACGATCAGCTCGTCGAGGCTGTCGCGCTCGAGCTCGAGATCCTGCTCGACCTTCTCGAGCTGCTCGCGCTGCTTGGCGATCGTCTCCGCGGCCTGCTTGGTAGCGGTCCCATAGTCGCGCCGCGCCGCCTCGGCCTTGACGACCAGCTCTTGCCAGCTGCCCTCGGAGGGCGTGCCGAGGTCCAGCGCCTGCGGCCCCGCGGGCGCGCCCTCGAGCACTTCGCCGCTGTCTGACTCCGCTCGACCCTGCCGCTCGTGCTGCCAGCGGCGCAGCGCATAGAAGGCGTGCGACTTCGAGTAGAGCCACTTGCGCCCGGGGAACTGCCGGACCTGCTCGGGCGCTGTCTCGCGCCTGACCGCCCAGCCATCCCAGACCGCGTGGCGATCGACGTTGGGGCGATCGAGCTCGAAGGGGTCGTTGAGGAAATTGAGCACGACCACGACGGTCTGCGGCTTGCGCTGCTCGAGCAGCTGCTTTGCCAGCCGCATGTACTCGGGCGGTCCATAGGTCGGCACGCCCGCGTTGAGCACCCTGCGGCCGGTCGCTTCGGCCAGCTTCGCGGAGAAGGTCTCGTCGTCCTCGACCCCGAGCCCGAACACCTGCGAGTCGCCGAGCACCAGGATCTCGCCGGTCCCCGGCGCCGCGTCGGGCGTGGGCGCGGGCCAGTCGGCCCCGCGATAGCCCTGCGTGTTGACGTGGATCGTCGTCAGCGGGTTGTCGCGCAGGCGAAAGCGCATCGCAGCGTTGGGCTCGAGCCGCACGCCCAGCTCGGGATCTTCGACGTAGAAGTTGACGTGGGGGAACGCCCCCTCGTCGCGCTTCCAGAACATGTACTCGGCCAGCGCGAGGCCGAGGCCGAGGCCGAGCACGACCTGGCTGGCGATCAGGGTCCGCCGCAACCATCGTCGCTTGGGCTGGGTCTTGGTGGGGTTGGGGTCGAGCGGTCCAGACATGAGCGTCGCGGGCCGAGGACGGCCGTCGAGCACGAGGGTATTCCGCGCACCCGCGGGGCGACGCAAAAGCGGTGTGGTGGGGTCGGTAGGGCGTTCGGGTCGAGGCCCATCGGGTTGGGCGGCCCTCGACGCTCGGATCCCCCTGAACCGACCCCGTCAGCCTTCGATCCCAGCGATGTGCTCGGCGATCAACCCGTTGACCTCGCGAGCCGCCAGCAGTGGCCCCATGTGCCCGACGTCAGCGAGCTCCACGTGACGGCCGCGCGGCATCACCCGGCCGAGCACGGCGCAGCAGCCTCGCCCCGCGAGCGTCGACTCGGCGCCAGACATCACGAGCATCGGCAGGTGCCCGAGCGCCTCGACATAGACCGTGTGCGGCACCTGGTCGAGCGCGGTCTCGCGGACCTCCTCGAACATCTTGCGACCCGCTCGCACCCACGTCGCCCGCTCCGCGTCGGACAGCTCGGCCCACGTACCTTGGCCGGACCAATAGTCGACGAAGCGTTGGATCCACGGCTCGCTTCCACCGAAAGTGTCGTCGAGGAAGCGACCGTCCGCGTCGTACTCGAGCAGCTCGCGGATCGCCGCGTCCTCGCCAGTCGAGCGCAGCACGCCGAAGCAGGTCGGCTCGAACAGGGCGATCGCTCGAATTCGATCGGGTCGCCGTACCGCCTCGGCCAAGCCGACCCGACCGCCATAGGAGTGGCCGACGAGGTGCACGTGATCCTCGAGCATGTCGATCACCGCGCCCGCGACGGCCACGTCGAAGCGGGTCTCGAAGGGCCCGGGCCCAGGCCAGCTGTCGGACTCGCCGTAGCCGATCAGGTCGGGCGCGACCACGCGGTGGCCCTTGTCGGACAGGAGCTTGCCGAGCCGGCGCCACTGGATCCCAGACATGCCGGTGCTCGGGATGCAGACCACCGCGGACTTGCGGGGGGTGTCCGGGGCAGGGGACCACTCGTGCACGTGGATCCGGAGGCCTTCGACGGTCAGCGTGGGCATGCGCGACGAGGGGAGCATGCCGCGTGCGCGCGGGCAAGGGGCGTGGACGGTGGATCCGCGGCGGGTAAGCTCGCGCCGATGCTCAGCAGCCTCGAGCTTCACGGAGTCGGGCCCGCCGAGGAGATGGCGTTCGAATTCGGCGAGCGGCTCAACGTCTTCACCGGCGACAACGGCGTGGGCAAGAGCTCTTTGCTCGACATCCGTTCTCGCAAGGTCGTCATCAGGAACTGTGGTTGCGCCGCGCTCGCCATCACGAGCGGAAAGGTCGAGCACTTCATTAGCCAGACCAAGTGCGTGAGGCTAGGGCAGCCGGAGTTCGCATATGACTGGCACAACCCTCACCCGTCGGCCTCGATCCAAGAGCCGATCACTTCTCGCCACAGCAGAGGCCGACGGGCGAGTCAGCGGTCTCCTATAGGGCCTCGATCTTCTTCTCGTCGATGAGGTCGATTAACTCCTGGATGCGTCGGGCAAATGCCAGAACAAAATCCGCTCGTGTGCTGGCGGCCTTGAAAGAGGCCACTACCTTGCTCCAATCGAGCAGCAAGGCGTCGCACAGCGCCTCACCGAGACGATCGAGTGTATAATCGTCGGACCGAAGGCGATGTTTGCTCCTCGGGTGCCTTTCATCCCACAACTGTTCGTAGATTTCTGCTCCGCGAGGACGATAGGAGTCGACGGAATCGCGAACGCACCGAGCCACGTCTCGCTCGAGGTGCATTGTTAGTTCTCCTGGCGAGGACAGTTGGATGCGATCCAGCCTGGCGCGGCTATCGTGAGGGACAAGCCCTTCGATGGCCTCGAAAAGCTGAATAACCGCAAATCCTCGCCCCTTGCGAACATCATACTCAAGATCTGGCGCGTCATTGATGCCAGCGATGATCGCAAGCTGTGATGTGTCGAGCCAATCGACATCCAGGCCCCGCCCGAAAGCATATAAGCCGTTGTAGACATTTTTGTAGAGCCGAGGGATCGAGCCAAGTTCCTCGATAGACCACTCGCCATCGATGAGAACGGTCCAGGGCTGATCGCTATCGAAGTCTTCTGGCTCGTCCTCTGCGTCGTGCATGATGTGCGGCGCTGGCAAGTACCGTTCTGGGAGCTTGTCCACGCGCACCATGCTGGTCGCAACCGTCGTGCCACTCTTGTCGATGTCGCGCAAATAGACCACGCCCGTGGGAGCTGCTTGGAGAAGACTCAGGAACGATGAAACCTTCTTGAGGTAACTGGCAAGGGCTCGCGGCCGGACCCGCCACACCATCCAGCGGGTAACGGACCCGTCCTCCATGCAACTAACCCAACTGTAGACATAGGTCTCGCCGCTCTGCGCGTCGCGGTACTCGACCAGCAGCGGACCCTCGAACTCCTCGAGGACGCGGACCGGCTCTAGTTGCGGAAAGAACTCCGCCGGGATCTCAGTGCCGATGATCTGCATGGCTGCCTCAGAGGGGCTCGGTCGCCGTCCAGTTCAGGTTGCAATTTTCGTACTCGTAGAGGTTACGATGGTTGCCTGTTGGTGTGAGTAGCCCGTCATCCTCGGTGATGCCAACCGTGCCGAGGTGCTGGCCGAGTTTTATGCGCAAATCTGGTCGGCCGTCTGTCAGCCGCCGATGCCTGGCTTTTGCCGCCGCCGCTGTCGTGAACATCGACAGCCCGAATTTGGAGCAACAGTTCTGGCCAGGCTTCACCAGGTCTGGGCTCAAGATCCCGTTGGGGAGGAAGCTCCGTTCCCGGTCGGTGGAGTGGACGAAGCGGTACATGGTCACGTTCTGTTCGCGCGCGTCGGATGGCGGGCAGTGCTCATAGTCTGCGAGTTGGGCAGCATACTTGAGTGGGCGGCGCACAGTGGCAGAGTGCCGGTACTGGTAGCGCTGCGTCAACGACCCGTCGACTAGCGGAATCGTCCAAGTGCAAAGATAGCGAGACATGAACGAGCGTGCAGCTTGCGACCTCCCTCGCGGCCAGCACGCGGCTACGGTCATGTCGGGATCGGATCACCCGCTCGAACTCCTGACCCTCACCATCCGGTTCGGCCTGGGGGCCTGTGAGCCGGGTCGGACGAGATCCCGGGCCTTGAGCGACCCGTGACGGTCGGCGAGGGTGACGGCGACACCAGCGATACTGGCGAGATGGGGAGCGACGGTACCAACGCGGGGACGGAGACGGGGGCCGTCGAGACCGACTTGAGCTCGGACGGGAGCGACCCGAGGCCGACGCGACTAACGTGACGGAGATGGACCCATGCAATGGGTGTCCGTGGAGATCACCCCCGATGTTCTATTGGTGTGCTTGGCGGTGAGTCGCTCAACATCCTTGGCCGACGCCATTCGAGAACTGTTTGCAACGCCCGAAGACGCGCTGCCGGACGACCAGCGTGAGTACCGAGAATACGTCGGCGCCCGCCGTAAGGCGGCGGGCGCCAGCGTCCCCTGATACCTACTCCAGC
>CBFGLP010001397.1:0-5673 GCA_965649595.1 uncultured Myxococcales bacterium
CTTGCCGGCCTTCTTGCCGGCCTTCTTGCCGACCCAGCTCGACCCCATCGTCGTGGCCGAGCGTATACAGGAAGCTTCGTAGCTCGCGTGGGCTAGGCTGGTAATCGTCCCATGAGTAGTAGGGAGATTCGCCTTTGGGTCGCTTGATGGCCTTCATGATCCGGTCCTTTCCGTGTTGGCTCAGCAATGCTTCGATGTATAGCTCCCTGCGCTGGGCAGGCTGAGTCTGTATGGCTCGCAGCGCTCGTTCGATCAAGACGTCGCCCTGCCCCCCGTCCCCTCGCAAGAGCGCCGCGAGGACCGCCCGCTCTGGACCCTCGAGAGGATCGATCTCCAACCAACACGGCACCTTGCGGGGTGAAATCAGGATGGTACGCAGGTTGGTCAATGAAGGCAGCGCCACTTCGTTCATCCAGGGCACCATTTCTTCGTCGGTCACGAGGATGACCAGGCAGAAGTTCTCGCCCAGACGCAGGCGATATACGGGTCCGTAATCTTCCCAGCGCCAGATCTTCTCGAACACGGCGCAGGTTTGGATCTCCCCGCCGAGCGAAATCTCCGGCCACTGTGTGCTGGTCGTATGCGCGCGGAGCATGAGGTCCACCCGGTACTCGTGGATCACGTTCGGCCCTCGGACCCAGACCTCGGGCGGAAGCAACTCGGGCTTCCCCACGAACTCGAGCTCGCTGTTGGCCGAGATCAGCTCGAGCAAGATCTCGGGTCGTGCCCGGAGCAACTCGACCACTGCTGCGTGTACGGGCCCCATCAGAGCGCCCTTCCGCCGGTTTGGGACGTCATGCCCCCTTCTCGGCCCGCCGGAGGAAGGCTTGCAGGGTTTCGACGCGGGTCCGCGAGTCAGGCCCGCGGATCAGCGCAGCCCGAGTGCTCCTAAAACCGATCTCGTCGGTTCCAGGGGCCTGTCGCTGGTGAGCACCGGTACGAGACAGACACCACACCGGTAGCCCCTTCGCAGCCGACCCTCGGACATATAGCCTCCGCGGCCAGATGGGACTCCTCGACACGATCCTCAGCGCGCTCGGCCTCAAGCAGAAGCAGGAGGCCGACGACATCCAGCAGCAGGTGCGTCCGGCCCAGAGCGCAGCCTCGAGCGCCGCGGCGGCCGTCCGAGCGGACGATGATGACGACGCCTCCGGCGACGACGAGGATGACGACGAGGGTGAGCGCCGCGACTACGACCTCGAGGAGAAGGACGACTTCGCCAGCTTCGACTTCGATCGCGACATCGCCCGCTGGTTCACGGCGCAGTTCCGGATCGAGCAAGCCTGGGAAGATCTGCCCAAGCGCGACGCGCTGTTCCGCGAGTACGGGATCCGCAACAGCCAGCACTGGTATCAGGTCAAGGCGACGTTCGAGCGCTGGTCCGAGAGCCCTGCGGCGCGGGCCAAGTACCCGACGCCGGGCGACCTGGTCCAGGCGCAGATGACCACCACGCAGACGCTGATGCGCGACGAGATGAACCTGCGGCTCGGCACCGAGCTCAAAGCCGAGCTCGAGCCGGTCGAGGGCGTCACGCTCCAGCAGTGGGCCAAGGCGATGGCCGCGGTCGCGACGGGCAAGCCGGTCGAGCCGCTGCTCGCCGAGCTGGGCATCGACAAGGCCAAGTGGGATCGCGTGTCGGCCGAGTGGAACGCTCGGATGAGCCGCGACAGCACCGCCTCGATCGCGACCGAGTACGCCAAGCACTTCGGCTCGGCTGGTCAGGGCCAGTTCGCCGGGGCGTCGGGCTCGGCCATGAACGCGATGTCGACCGGCGCTGCGCTCTCGGAGAGCGACGCCCCGATCCCGCTCGAGAAGTTCGTCGAGATCGAGCAGGCGCAAAACTGGGGCGTCCAGCAGGGCAAGGACGCCGCCGGCATCTTGGCCAGCTTCGGCATGTCGCCGATGGAGTGGGGCCAAGTCGGCGGCTGGTGGTCGATGTACATCTCGCAAAACGCGATGCGCAACAACGGCGCCTTGCATCGCCGCTACACCGAGCTGCAGCAGAAGTACGAGGCCAAGTACAAGGTCGGCGGGGCCGACGACGATCTCTCGTTCTGAGCGAGCGATGCACGATCACGACGACGAGCACGACGAAGCGATCGACGACGCGGTGTTTCTCGATCAGGGCACCGCGCTCGTGGCCTCGATCGTGAACCTCGCGCTCGTCTGCCAGGCTGGCGGAGACGGGCGCTGGGACGCGATGCTCGGCAAGCTCGGCGTGCGCGGGCTGCCGCCCGACGAGCGGCTCCGACACCTGCGCGAGGGGCCGGGCCAGAGCAAGGGCGCGCTGGTGCTCGAGCTCCGCCACGCGCTCGAGGCCGGGGTCGCTTCGCTGTGCGAGCACATGGACGAGCCCTGGCGGCTGCACGACGCCGTGCGCTCGGCCGTGCGCGACTACGTCGGCGCGGTCAAGCCGAGGGTCTCGACCTCGTCGATCTTCGCCAACGCGCTCGCGACCTCGAGCAACCCGATGATGGCTGGTCGCGCGAGCGCCCAAGCCGAGACCTGCCGCTGCTGCGGTGCACCGCGAGCCGACCGCGGCGAGACCACCTGCCGCTACTGTGGCGACGCCTGGACCTGAGCCACAACGAGCAGACCATCCGGAACGAGCAGACCATGTCGATCGATGCACTGGACGCACGCTGGGACGGGTTCTTGGCCAAGCTCCGCGAGCGCTTCGAGGAAGTGATGGCCGAGTCGCAGGCCGGCTGCGCGGCGCTGCTGCACCAGACCGGCGGCGACACGATGCCGGTCAGCAATGCCTGGACGGCGATGCGCATGCGAGCGCTCGGGCTCCAGAGCAAGGTCGAGGAGACCTGGTCGGCGCAGGTTCAAGATCAATTCATCGCCGCCGGGGCCAGCTCGGCGCAGCTCGATCGAGCGCTCGCGCGGGGTGAGGCGCTGCGCGACTGGATGGAGGTCGAGGTCGAGCGAGTCGAGATCGAGATCTTCGCCAGTGCGAGCCGGAGCCTGGTCCAGCTGGCCGAGGCCGAGCAGGCGCAGCTGCGCTGCAGCCAGTGCGGCGCGGTGCTGCTCGGGCCGGGCACGAGCATCCGTGTGACCTTGCGCGCCATCGATCTTGCGTGCAGCCACTGCCGCTCGCTCAACACGATCGAGCCAGGCCCGCGAGCTCGCATGGCCGAGGCGATGGCGCACTACTTCTGGCGCGAGGCGACCTGGGACGCATGGCTGGCCAAGCACGAGGCCGAGCGAGCGCACCGCAAGGCGCGGGGCACCACGCTCGCGCTCTTGCAGGCCTGGGAGCGTGCCGAGCTCGGGTACTGGCGAGCATGGTTGGGCGAGCGGGCCAAGCTGATGCCCGGGGTCGAGAAGGACTTCGACAAGGACCTAATCGGGCGGATGCGGCAGTTCTACGACAGCCTCGAGCGCGAGCCGGCGTGGACCAAGGCTGGTCGGCCGCGCCAGATCGACTCTTTCTTGGCCGCGCGAGCGCACTCCGATTGATGACCGAGTCCCTGCGCGAGCGCCTGCGCGAGCACCCACGAGCTTGGCTGCTCGCGCTCGCGCTCGCGTGCTGCTTCGCCTACTTCGTCGGGCCGCCCGCGTGGAACCAGAACTCGCGCCTCGCCCTGACCCGCGCGCTGGTCGAGCGAGGCCAGGTCACGATCGACGAGTGGCACGCGACGACCGGCGACAAGAGCTTTCGTGACGGCCACTTCTACAGCGACAAGGCGCCGGGCGTGTCGCTGCTCTCGCTCGTCCCTTACGGGCTGTTCGTAGCCCAGCGGCGGATGAGCGGTGGCGAGCTACCAGACGTCCGCGTGGTGCCGCTCGATCCCGCCATCGCGGCCGCGAACCAAGCCCCCGCACCCGAGGATCGCGAGCCGGGCGACGTGCTCGTGTACAACCCGGCGCATCGCTTCGCGCTGTGGTGGTGCCGATTCGTGGTGATCAGCCTGCCGAGCGTGCTCGCGGGGCTGCTCGGCTATCTGCTCTGCTTCGAGCAGCTGCGGGTGCGCGTACCCGAGCCGCTCGCGCGCGTGCAGGCGAGCACGATCGCGGCGCTGTGGCTGCTCGCGACCCCGGCGCTCGGCTATGCCTGCGGTCTCTACGGCCACCAGATCGTCGCGGCGCTGCTGTTCTCGAGCTTCGCTCTGGTCGTGCTGCAGCCGAGCACGCGCAAGCCGGGCCTACCCCTGGCGATCGGGACCATGCTCGGGTGGGCGGTGCTCTGCGAGTACACCGCGGCGGTCCCGGTCGTGATGATCGTGGCGTGGATCGCCTGGCGTCGGGGGGTTCGCTTCGCTACGTGGACGGCGATCGGCGGCCTGCCTTGGGCGCTGGTCTTGGCCGGCTACCACCAGTGGGCGTTCGGCTCGCCAATAAAGACCGGCTACGACTTCGTGTACCTCGAGGAATTCGCCGAGGGCATGGCGGTCAACTACGGGATCGGTCCGCCGCGCCTCGACGTGCTCGGGCAGCTGCTGTTCGGCAGCTACCGCGGGCTCTTCTACCTCGCGCCCGTGTTGCTGCTCGCTGCGTGGGGCTTGCCCTTGGCTTGGCTCGAGGCCTCGCGCGGGCGCCCGAGCGAAGCGCCCGACGAGCATCGATCGAGCACGCCGCTTCGCCGCATGGATCTGCTGCTCGCCGCGGCGATGGTCGTGTTCTATCTGCTGCTCAACAGCGGCTACTACATGTGGGACGGCGGCGCGGCGCTCGGGCCTCGTCACGCGGTCCCGATGCTGCCCTTCTTGTGCCTCGGCTTCATGCCCGCGCTCGCGCGCGTGCCGTGGGCGACGCTGGTGCTCGGTGCGGTGAGCTGCCTGCAGATCGTGTTGATCACCGCCGCCGCTCCCGAGGCACCCTCGTACGGCAACCCGCTGTGGAGCTACGCGGTCCCGCGCCTGTTCTCCGAGCCGAGCCCCGGCGGCGCGACCACGCTCGGTCACTTGCTCGGTCTGCCGGGCCCGCTCGCGCTGGTGCCCCTGGTGCTCCTGGGATGGGTGTTGGGGCGCGAAATCACGCGCGACCGTCTTCATGGGTCCCACGACTCGAGCACGCCCGAGTCCGCGGCCTAAGCGCATCGTCACCAGGCCCTCGAGAACGAGGGTCTGGCAGCAAAGACACATATGCATCGAGTGCGGTGATCGATCACCGAGCCTGATGGAACATGACCCCAGACCTACGAGCGAGATACCCCCTCATGCACCGCGCTCATCGACTTGCTTCCTTGTTGGCCCTGCCGCTCTTGGCTGGAACCCTCCCTCTCTTGACCCCGACCGAGGCCGAGGCCTGCGGCGGCACCTTCTGCGATGCCGGCCCCACGCCGATGCCCGTCGATCAGACCGGAGAGAACATCATCTTCCACCTGGGGGAGGGCACCGTCGAGGCACACATCCAGATCCAGTACGACCCGAACAGCGGCGCCAGCCAGTTCGCGTGGCTCATCCCGGTGATGGCGCTGCCCGAGTTCGAGATCGGCTCACAGCTCTTCTTCGACGCGGCCCTCAACGGCTCGGTCCCCCGCTACAACAACATCCAGACCTCGGACGCCTGCGAGGAGGACTTCGACCAGGCCGACGAGGCCGGCGATGGTGGCGAGAGCGACAGCGGCGCGAACGGTACCGGCGACGGCGACGGCGATCCCGGCGACCCCGACGTGGTCTACCAGAGCACCGTCGGCGCGTTCGAGGTCGCGGTGCTCGACGGCGG
>CBFGLP010001398.1:0-10107 GCA_965649595.1 uncultured Myxococcales bacterium
CCCAACGGCAACGTCGTCATCACGCTCGGCAACATGCCCGGCGAGTCGGTCCGCGACCAGGCCAACGACCTGGTCAAGGTGCTCAAGAGCGGCTCGCTGCCAGCCCGGCTCAACAAGGAGTTCGAGATCCGCGTCGGCGCCGATCTCGGGCGCGAGTCGGTCGAGCGCGGGTTCTGGGCGTTCGTGGTCGGGCTCGGCCTCGTGATCGTGTTCATGGCCGTCTACTACCGGCGCGCAGGCCTGATCTCGGTCTTCGCGCTGGTCATGAACATGGTCTTGATCCTCGCCGCGATGGCGCTCTTCCAGGCCACGATGACCCTGCCGGGCATCGCGGGCGTCGTGCTCACGATCGGCATGGCCGTCGACGCCAACGTGATCATCTTCGAGCGCATCCGCGAGTACATACGCGAGGGCTATACACCGCGGGCCGCGATCGACGCTGGCTACGACCGAGCGTTCACCACCATCCTCGACTCGCAGCTGACCACCGCGATCGCTGGTCTGGTCCTGTGGCAGTACGGCTCGGGTCCGATCCGTGGCTTTGCCATCACCTTGCTGATCGGTATCGCAACCTCGGTGTTCACCGCCGTGTTCGGTACGCGGGTGTTCTTCGACTGGCAGGCCAACCGACGGGGCTACGACCGGGTGTCGATCTGAGGCGAGAGAGGAGCACGCGCGATGGCTGACGATACCCACGAGAGCAATACGCCAGGGGCGGACAACGCCGCCGAACCTCGTCGCCGCGGCCGTGGTCGCGACGGAGGCGAGGACAAGCTCGAGCGGCCGGATCCCAAGAAGCTCCGGTTCCGCACGCTGATCCCGTCGACCACCAACATCGACTTCATCGGCACCAGGTGGTGGGGCATCGGGATCTGCCTGTTCGCCATCTTCTTGGTGTTCGCGTCGATGGTCTACAACCGGGTCACCACCGGCTCGGCGCTCAACTATGGCATCGACTTTCAAGGCGGCTCATCGGTTCGGCTCGAGCTGACCCATGAGGCAGACCTCGAGCAGCTCCGGGCGCTGCTCGAGGAGGAGGGCTACCCGGGCAGCTCCGTGGTCGCGGTGCCCGACGCCGAGAACGAGGTGATGATCCGGACCAAGAAGGTCCTGTCGATCACTCCGGAGGACGTCGAGGCCTGCCGCGAGGCGCTCGTCACCGGCCTGCCCGCGGGGGTGAGCCTGGCCGAAGACGGCTTCTCCCACCCCGAGAGCAGCAGCAAGATCTTCTTGAAGTTCACCGCGCAGCCGGCCTACAGCGACGTCGAGCGGCTGCTCGGCGACGCTGGCTGCGAGGGCACGGCCTCGGCGGGAACCGGCAAGCCCGAGGAATTCCCGGTCGAGTTCGCGTTGATCGGCGTCGGCAACGACATCACCCAGGTCATCGACGAGCGGCTCGGGGCAGGGACCGTCGCCACCATCGTGACCAGCGAGACGGTCGGAGCCAAGGTCGGCAACCAGCTCAAGCTCGATGGCGTCAAGGCGACGGTCATCGCGATCTGCTTCATCTTCCTGTACGTGATGGTCCGCTTCGATCTGCGCTTTGCCCCTGGTGGCATCATCGCGCTGATCCACGACGCGATCATCGTCGTCGGGGCCTACTCGCTCACCGGCCGCGAGTTCAACCTCCAGTCGATCGCGGCGATCCTGACGATCGTCGGCTACTCGATCAACGACACGATCGTGGTGTTCGACCGGATCCGCGAGCGCGTGGCCCTGTTCCGCGACGATCCGATCGAGAAGACCGTCAACACCTCGCTCAACGAGACGCTCAGCCGCACGCTCTTGACCGCAGGCACGACGCTCTTGGTGGTGCTCTCGACCTTGTTGGTCGGCAGCGGCGCGATCAAGGACTTTGCGTTCGCGCTCACGGTCGGCCTGGTCGCGGGCACGATCTCCTCGCTCTACATCGCTTCGCCGGTGTTCTTGTGGATCAACGACCGGTTCTACAAGGGCAAGGGGCACCTGCTCGAGCTCGAGAAGGCTGCGGCCGGCGAGCGGGGCACCGGCACGCTACTCGGTGAAGAAGAGATCAAGTCGCAGGTCGAGCGCGAGGCGGGGGATGAGCCCAACGCGCTCGAGGTTGGCTCGAGTGGCCGCTCGATCGGCGAGGGCGAGTCGAGCGGCGAGGAAGCGGACGGGGACGACGAGCCGAGCCCGGGTGAGGGCGAGCGCAAGACTCGTCGTCGCCGGCGTCGGCCGCAGGCCTGAGTGACCCGGAGGTCATGCCGGGTTCGCCATTGGAGCGTGGGCGGATGAGCTTGGTCAGCCCCTCGGGGGCTGAGGTGGGCTCAGCCGCCTCGTCCGAGCCGAGCGCCTCGGCACCGTCCGAAGCCGAGCCCCGCGATGAGAGCGGGGAAGGGGACGACGAGGCGAGCCTGCATCCGCTCGCCCGCGGCGTTCCGCTCGCCGACGAGGGGCCCGGGCGCGCGTGGGCGCTACGCGAGCCCCCGCGTGCACACCTGCGGGGCGCGTTGTCAGGCTGGTCCCGCGCCGAGCTGCGCGAGCGGGCACGCGAGCTCGAGGTGCATCCGGTCGTGGTCGAGCTGCTGGTCGGGCGTGGCATCGAGGAGCTCGACGCCCAGCAGCGCATCCTGGATCCGCGCTTGCGCGACCTTCGAGCGCCCGCGGGCATGGCCGGCTACGAGCAGGCGATCGACATGCTGGCCAGCGCTCGCAAGCGACGGGCGCGGGTCGGGATCTTCGGTGACTACGACGTCGATGGGGTCACGACCACGACGATCCTGACTACCTTCCTCGAGTGCATGGGCATCGAGGTCGTCGCCAAGGTCGCGACTCGCGAGGGTGGCTACGGCTTTCGGCCTCGCGCCGCGCAGGCCTTGTACGAGGCTCGCGTCGACCTCGTGTTGACCGGCGACTGCGGGACCTCGGATCACGAGGCGCTCGACTGGCTGCGCAGCAAGGGCATCCCGAGCGTGGTGATCGATCACCATCAGGTCCCCGAGTCGATGCCGCCCGCGAGCGCGCTGATCAACCCGCATCAAGCCGAGTGTCGGTTCCCGTTCAAGGGCCTGTGCAGCGCGGGCGTCGGCTTCTATCTGGCTGGCGGGCTGCGCTCGGCGATCGCTCGCCACGAGCCCTCGCAGAAGTCCAACCTGCCGGATCCTCGCGCGTGGCTCGATCTCGTCGCGCTCGGGACCGTCTGCGACATGATGCCGCTGCTCGACGAGAATCGGATCCTCGTCCGGGCTGGGCTCGAGCTGATGAGCCAGCGTCGGCGACCGGGTCTGCGCGAGCTCCTGCGTCGGGCTCGAGTCGATCCCGACATCGAGCTCGACGAGGGCGTGCTCGGCTTTCAGCTCGGCCCCCGCATCAACGCGCCCGGCCGACTGGGCAGCGCCGAGCCAGCGCTCTCGCTGCTGCGCGCCCGCTCGGCCGCCGAAGCCGAGCCGCTCGCCGCCCGCGTCGAGATGTTCAACAGCCAGCGGCGCAGCCTCCAGGACAAGCTCGTCAGCGAGGCGCTCGAGATCCTCGCCGCCGATCCTCGAACCCCGCGGCGCAGCGGCTTGGTGGTCGCGCGCGAAGCCTGGGCGCCCGGCATCGTCGGCATCGCCGCGGCCGGGGTCGTCGAGCGCTGGCAACGACCGGCGCTGGTCATCGGCATCGATCCCGACAGCGGCGAGGCGCGAGGCTCGGCGCGCAGCTACGGCGGTGTCGACGTGCGCGCGGCGCTAGCTGCCTGCGCGCCCTTGCTGCGGCGCTTCGGCGGCCACCGTGCCGCGGCGGGGGTCAGCCTCGATCCGCAGCAGCTCCCGGCCCTCGTCGATGCCTTCGATCAGGCCTGCGCGGTGCAGCTCGGCGACGAGGCCGGGCGCGAGCCGATCGACGAGCACGACGGCGAGCTCTCGCTCACCGAGCTCGACATCGACCGAGTTCGGGCGATCGAGTCGCTCGGTCCCTACGGGATCGGCTTTCCTGCGCCGCGCTTCTTGTGTGCCGGTGCCGAGGTCGCCGCCGTGTCGGTCATCAAGGAGCGGCACCTTCGGCTGGTTCTGCGCGACGGTCGGGTCCACATCGACGCGATCGCGTTTCGACAGGGTGATCTGCCCGTGACGAAGGGGGCGACGCTGGGCTGCCTGTTCACCCCGGCTCGCAACCGTTATCGCGGTCGTGACCGCGTCCAGATGGTGATCGACCGGCTCTGGACCGTCTGAAGCCGTTTGAGCGGTGGGGTTGCTCAGGCGGGCGGCACGGTCCCGCGGCGCTCGTAGCAGGTCGGCTCGCAGTCGGGCCCGTTGGGCTGATTGACCTCCTCCGTGACCAGCGAGACCAGCTCGTTCTCGATCAGCACGTCGCCGCTCGACGATACGACCAGCGTGACCGTGACCGCGGTCGTGTCCGCCTCCGGCCCCTGCAGCGTGAACCCCTGCGCATCACAGGTCAGCCACTCGGGGGGCGGCTCGTCGAGTTCATCGCCGAGACAGATCACGGTGACTTTTTGTCCGGCGGCGTCGACGGTCAGCTCGTAGCGCTCATTGACCGTGATTGACCCGTACGAGACCTCGGCGACCGAGCTACAGCCGATCTCGGTGCAGACACTGGTCTCGGAGCATGCGCTGGCGAGCGGCAGCAGCGTGGCGAGGATGATCGAGAACCGGGACCTCGGCATGACCCGCCGAGGATCGCATGCGGCTCGGTCTGCGTCGATGGCCTGCTACACTCGCGTGGTGTTCCGGCCCTGGCTGCGAGTCGCTCGACCCGACGACTGGACGGGTATGCTCGCCCGCGTCGGTGTTTGGCCGCTCGCGTTCGTCGTGCTGCTCGCGGTCGCGATCGGCCGGCTTCCCGCGAGCTGGTGGGTGCTCGGCATCGAAGAGCTCACCCGTGTCCTGCTCTTGCTCGTCGCCCTCTACCTGCTCGGGTGGGTCCGCGCCGTCGTGTTCGCGCTCTTGCCCAAGTCGGTGGTGCAGTTCGGCCGGCGCCTATGGTTTCCGCATCGTGGGCGGCGGATCGTCCTGCGGACGAGCTCGATCGTCGAGATCGACGTCGAGCTGCGTCCGCCGCCTGCCGACGAGGTGTTCGTGATCGAGCTCGACGACGGAGCGGTCTACGACCTATGTCCGGTCCGCTGGGAAGGCGCCGAGCGGATCTTCGCGCTGCTCCATCGCCGGGTTCGGCGCGCGAGCCATCGCGCCAGTCGCAAGCGTGCCCGGGAACAACGCCGGCGTCGGCGGCAGCTTCGAGCTCCGGGCTGAGCCGAGCGTGGCTCGGCTCACGGTCGATGCAGCCGAAAGCTCCCGACGCCACGATTGTTTGCTCTCGCGCGATCCCTGCTCCGACCCTCCGCCAACCCTCGGGGCCGTCTTTCGGGGTCCCGGCCTTCTTGCACTCCGGTTGAATGGCCGCCCGAAGGCCCCCGTCCCAGGCCGCGCCCGGTTGCCCGGACCCCACCTTGCCGGTTATGTCCGCTCCAATGCGACGTCTTTCAACCCCCCCGTCGCCGAGCACCCGGCGGGGAGCTCGGACCGCCTGGTTGCTCGCCGCCGCGCTGCTCGCCACGCCCGTGCTGTTGGCTGGAGCAGCGCCCGCGCAGGCAGCAGTTCCCGAGACCAAGCACGTGGCGCTGGTCGATCTGCAGCGGGTCCTGCTCGAGACCTCGCAGGGCAAGACGGCCAAAAAGGATCTCGAGCAGGCGATGTCGAAGAGCAACGCCAAGCTCGAGCGCAAGGCGGCCGAGCTACAAAAGCAGTTCGAGGATCTCCAGGCCAAGGCCGGGATCATGTCGGAAGCCGAGCTGATGAAGCGTCAGCAGGACCTCATGATCAAGGACCAGGAGCTGCAGGAGCTCTACGCCGAGGCGGCCACCGACCTCCAAACCAAGGAGGCGCTCTTGATGGAGAAGATCTACAAGAACGCCGCCACGATCGTCGCGCAGATGGCCAAGGACGAGGGCATTCAGATCGTCCTGGTCCGCTCCGATCTCACCGTGCTCTTCGCCAACCCCCAGCTCGACATCACCAACAAGGTGATCGTCGCCTACGACAAGAAGTTCAAATGAAGCGCGATCTTCGACTTCATCGGCCCGTCCGCCGCCTGACCACCTCGTTGCTGCTCGCGCTCTCGATGTTCGGCGGCGCGGCCACGCTGCCGGGCCTCGGCTCCGAAGCTGCCGCGGCGGTGCCCGAGATCGGCAAGATCGCCGTGGTCGACATGCAGCGGGTGCTCAACGAGACCGCCGCGGGCAAGAAGGCCCGCAAGGATCTCGAGACCAGCTCGACGGCCAAGCAAAAGAAGCTCGACAAGCTGCGCCAGAAGCTCGAGGAGGCGCAGACCAAGCTCGGCGAGCTGAACGGCGACGCGCTGCTCGAAGCGCAGGAGAAGCTGCAGCGCGACTATTACGAGCTGCAGAGCATGTACATGACCCTCCAGCAGGAGCTCGCCGAGCAAGAGGCGCGCACGCTCGAGAAGATGTACGCGAACTGCCAGGGGCTCGCCAAGGATCTCGCCAAGGACTTCAGCCTCGATCTCGTGTTGATCCGCGATCAATCGACCGTGCTGTTCACGGCCGACGGCATCGACCTCACGGACGAGCTGATCAAGCGCTACGACAAGAAGTATCCTTGAGCGCCGCGCTCTGACACCCCCCGCGTTGAAGCCCTCGGGCCGCGCAGCTGGAAAGCTGGCGGCCCGCTTCGCTTTTTCGTTATCATCGCCGCCCCTCCGAGGCGCCCGCGATGCTCGACGTCGTGCAGATCCAAAAGATGCTCCCGCATCGCTACCCCTTCCTGTTCGTGGATCGGGTCGTGGCGTGGGAACCCAGCGCGTGGATCCACGCGCAGAAGCTGGTGTCGATCAGCGACCCGATCTTGCAGGGCCACTTCCCCGGCAACCCGATCGTCCCGGGCGTGGTGCAGGTCGAGGCGATGGCTCAAGCAGCGGTCTTGCTCGCGCAGCTGTCGGGCGTGTTCGATCCGAGCACCCAGCTGTGCTTGTTCATGGGCATCCAAGAGGCCAAGTTCCGCGCGCCCGCGGTGCCCGGTGACGTGCTCGACATTCGCGTGCAGGCCGAGCGGATCGGCAAGATTGGTCGCTTCTCGGGCGAGATCACGGCGAGTGGAGCGGCCCGCAGCAGCGGCAAGTTCACGGCGATCATCCAGAACCTCCCGGCGGCGCCCGAGGGGTTGACTCGAGCCACGCCGAGCAGCTCGGCCGAAGGGAGCGCGACCTGATGCGGAGCGTGCTCGTGCTGGTGCTCGCGCTCGCGACGGCGGGTTGTGCCGGCCACGCACATCGCTTGGTTCAGGCCAGCGACGATCTCGGCAAGGCCGTGCGCCGAGGTGACCGTGAGAAGATTGACGAGCACGTGCTGCCCGGGAGTCGGGCGCGCGTCGACTACGAGCGCC
Source organism: uncultured Myxococcales bacterium (assembly GCA_965649595.1). Taxonomy (GTDB): domain Bacteria; phylum Myxococcota_A; class Polyangia; order Nannocystales; family Nannocystaceae; genus Plesiocystis. The sequence goes on from CBFGLP010001398.1 coordinate 7,365, forward strand.
TGCTCGCCGACGAGGCGCAGTGGGGAGAGCGACTGGCTCGACCCACGGGAGCGCGCCCCGAGGCACTGCTCTATCTGAGCAACGACGAGGTCGTCGAGGTCGTGTGGACCGACAAGGGCTGGCGCTTCGCCAGCGACCCAACGGTCTACTTCGGGCAATCGACGCCCCGCGAGGCGCTGCGCAGCCTGGTGCGGGCCAGTCGGGAGGGGCGCTGGGACGTGATGCTGGACCTCGCGCCGCGCCGGTACCGGATTGGGCTCTCGGCAGAAGACCTCCAGGCCGCGTGGACGGAGGGGCCCCAGGCCGAGGCGCTCCAGCAAGCGCGGGATCGCCTCGCTGATCGGTTGTCCGGCACAATTCGCGCGGACGCCCATCAAGCCATCCTGGACCTCGGAGATGGCGATTTCGCGCGCCTCGAGCGAGAGAAAGACCGCTGGGTCGTCGTCGACTTTTGAGCGCCTTTGGGGCTGTTTGCGGGCTTTTGACCGAGTCGATCCTCGTAGGTCGGCGAGCCTGAGTAACGAGCGGCGTGGCTGATGCCATGTGCGACTCGGACCGACGCTGTGGTGGCCGCGTACACGGCTTGCAGCCGGACCGCGCCGCACTAGCATGAATTCAGCTGTCGGATGCCGTTTCTCCGTGACAGGTCTCGCCACTCCCTGACATCGTTGTCAGGGGACTCGTTCAACCCAACCAGGACTCGAGCGCTTCGCATGAGCCGAGAATTTCTCCACACTGATGAAAGTCGGCGAGAATTCCCACTCGTGCAGGAGCCGGCGAGCCAACACACGCATGGTTCACCCCTTGCAGCGTTCGTCAGCACGGTCACCGAAGACCGACGAAAGGCCGAAGCCATGGCACGCTCTCCGAGCATCAACCGAGCCCGCAAGCATCAACGACCGCCGCGCTACGAGGAGCAGCGACCGGTCTTGCAGCTCCCGCTCGAGTCGCCGCGTTGGCGCGAGCCAGAGGTCGACCGGGACCGCAGCGAGCGTCCCGATCGCAAAGACGAGCGAGAGCGCGGCGTGGTGGTGATCGACTTCTACATCTGACCTCGGCAGACGCCGGGTCCGATTGATGACGGGCGAGCGAGCCCGGGAGAGCTTTCGAGAGAGGGACGACATCGTCGTTCCTCTCTCTCGTTTTTGTGCGGTTGGGGTTGGTCGGGCTCTAGGCGGCGAGCTAGGTGGCGAGACGTCCTGTCCTCTGGCGTTTGGCGGCAGTGGGGCTCCCTTCCCCCACTACGTCTGGCCGCGATCGAGGCCGGCATGGCTACGAGCCCAGCCGTCTGTATGCATCGTGTTCCAGGGCGACGGCGGCAGCTGATAGCTTCGCCAGAGCATGCGGAGCAACGAGCAAGTCCCCTCGACCGTGGTCGCCGAAGAAGGTCCAGAGCTGAGCCAGCAAGGTTTTCGGCTGGTGGTCCTGTCTGGTGAGCTGCGCGGGCGAGAGATCGAGGTTCTGCGCGACCCGGTCACGCTCGGGAAGTCGCGGACCTGCGAGGTGGTCGTCCCCGACGAGTCGGTCAGCCGCACGCACGCGGAGATTCGCCGCGAAGAGGGGCGCTACCGGCTGCTCGACAAGGACTCGACCAACGGGACCTTCCTGGGCGGATCGCGAATCGGCGACGCGTGGCTTCGGCCGGGTGACGTGATCGGGCTAGGCAAGGTCGAGCTGCGCTTCGTGCCCCGCGACGCGCGGGCCGAGCTGCTGCCGAGCGAGCACGAGCACTTCGGTCCGGCGCTCGGACGCAGCCTCGCGATGCGTCGGATCTTCGGCGTGCTCGAGCGGGTCGCCGACAAGGACGTGACCATCTTGCTCCGTGGCGAGACCGGCACTGGCAAGGATCTGATCGCCAGGGCGATCCACGAGGCCTCGCCGCGGCGCGAGCAGCCATTCGTGATCGTCGACTGCGGCGCGGTCGGGCCGGCCGCGATCGAGGCCGAGCTGTTTGGGCTGGAGCCTGGCGATGGTCGACCCGAGGGTCGCAAGGGCGCGCTCGAGCTCGCCGCGGGCGGAACGATCTTCCTCGACGACATCGGTGAGCTGCCGGTCGAGCTCCAGCCCAAGCTGCTGCGCGTGCTCGAGACCCGCCGCTTTCGTCGGCTCGGGACCAGCGAGGAGTCCGAGGTCGACCTGCGGATCATCGCGGCGACGCACCGCGACCTGCAGGCGATGGTCGACAAGGGTGAGCTGCGCGAGGACCTCTACTTCCGGCTGGCGGTCGTGACCTGCGAGATCCCGCCGCTGCGCGAGCGTCGTGACGACATCCCGATGTTGATCGAGGCGTTCTCGCGGCGGCTCCCGCCGGGCATGTGGCGACCGCCAGGCCCTGAGGCGATGGCCCGGCTGATCGGCTACGACTGGCCCGGAAACGTCCGCGAGCTGCGAAACGTGGTCGAGCGCAGCGCCTACCTCTCGCCCGACGGGGTGATCGATCTGATCGCCAACGACGAGCGGCGCGAGGAGCCGCGTCGGGTCGCCTTCGATCCCACGCTGACCTTCCGCGAGCAAAAGGAGCGGGCGGTCGAGCGCTTCGAGGACGCGTACCTGCACTGGCTGCTCGAGCGGGCGAGCGGCAACATCTCCCGCGCAGCCCGTGAGGCGGACATGGATCGCAAGTACCTGCACAAGCTCCTGCGCCGCTACGGGATCGACGCCAAGCAATACGGCAAGTGAAGCGGCCGGGTTCGGATTCAATCCGCGGGACCTTCTCGGCCGCCGGCGCTAACATGTCGCCGTG
>CBFGLP010001399.1:0-1908 GCA_965649595.1 uncultured Myxococcales bacterium
TACTCGCACTGCGAGGTCCCGGCTGGCTGCGGCGGCGTGGTGCTGCGCTGGATCGATCCTCGCAAAGGGCTGTCCGCGACCCTGTCCGTACGCACGACTGGCCACTCGCCTCGGCAGTGGCTCGACGGTGAGCCGCTGAGCAGCAACCGGCTCGAGCTCGGTCCTGGCCCGCACGTGCTGGCCTTCGAGCTGACCGAGCTCGGTCGTCGTGGCTCGCCGCTGCACGTGGCGATCGGGGCGATGGCCGCGGGCGACGATCGAGTGCTCTTCACTACGTTCCCGGACGATCGCTGGCGGGCGACCGGCGAGGCACCGCCGAGCACGTGGACGCGTCCGGAGTTCGACGCCTCGACCTGGCAGGAGCTCGAGTACCACGACGACCCACTCGCGCAGGTGCCCGACAACATGCGCTGGTACTGGGAGCGGCTCGGCCCTGATGGGACGGCGCTGCGCGTGCCGTGGTCACGGGCGTGGGTCCGCTTCTCGTTCACGCTCGACGCTGGAACCATCGAGCACCTGCTGCACGGAGGTGCTCGATGAGGCCGCCCCTGGTAGTGATCCCGCAGCACTTCGGCTGCCTGGTGTTCGATCGCCGAAGCTCGCGCTACATGCCCTTCGATCACGGCGCCACGCGGGCGCTGCTCGACGCCCACGCGCTCGGGATCGCGGCCGCGGTCGGCTCGCAAACCGACGCCGAGGCCCGAGCCGAGCGGATCGATTTTTATGATTACTTCGAGCGACTCGGGTGGTTTCGCGTCGACGGCCGGCTCGCCGCCGCGGTGATCGAGGCCGATCCGCCGCCCGACCACCTGCTCGGCCCGCTCGCCGTCCACCTCGAGATCATCGCCGCCTGCAACCTCCGGTGCACGCACTGCTTCGCCGGCGAGCTGCCGCGCAAGACCGAGCTCTCGCTCGCGGAGATCGAGCGGCTGTTCGTCGAGCTGGCCGGGCTCGGCAGCTTCCGGCTCGGGCTGACCGGCGGCGAGCCGCTGCTGCGCAAGGACTTGTTCGAGATCCTCGACGCCGCGACCGAGCAAGGCCTGCACCCCTGCCTGACCACCAATGGCCTATTGATCGACGAGCGGATCGCCCGCGAGCTCGGCAAGCGCGAGCTGGTCTGGCTCAACGTCAGCCTCGAGGGCGCGACTGCCCTGAGCAACGATCGAGTGCGTGGGCTCGGGACCTTCACCGCCGTCAAGCAGCGCCTTCGCCTGCTGGCAGAGCATGCTCGGTTCACGCTCGCGTTCACGATCACCAGCCACAACCACCGAGAGGTCGAAGCCTGCGCCGAGCTGGCGCGGGAGCTGGGCGCTCACACTGCCGTGTTTCGGCCGCTCTATCCGGTCGGGGTCGCGGCGGGTCAGCCCGAGCTGATGCCGAGCTTTTCTCAGTACACCGACGCGCTCGCGCGGCTGTCCGGGATCGAGCCCGGCGGAGCTCTCAACGCGATCGATCCGTTCAGCCCGCAGCACCGCCGCGACACGCAGGCGCGCACGCACGCGAACCTCGGCTGCGGAGCGGCCAACCTGGTCGCGAGCGTGTCGGCCAGCGGTGAGGTCAACCCGTGCAGCTTCCTCGGGTCGAGCTTCGACGCCGGCAACCTGCGCGAGCGCTCGTTCAAGCAGCTGTGGGATCAGAGCCAGGTGTTTCGACGGCTGCGGGGGCAGAGCGAGGGTCCGAGTCGCCGCTCCGCTGGCGAGGACGGTCCAGCGTGCAGCAGCGAGCCCGGGTTCGGGGGTGGCTGCCGAGCGCGGGCTCTGGCAGCGCATGGCAGCGCCGAGGCGGCCGATCCCTGGCACGACGAGTGGCGAGCGCTGGCCGAGACGGGCTTGCGGCTTCCGCCGCTGAGCAACTTGGAGAACCAACGATGATCGCCGATCGCGACGCGCTCTTGCACGACGGAGCACG
>CBFGLP010001400.1:0-7231 GCA_965649595.1 uncultured Myxococcales bacterium
CTGGCGAGAGAGTTCGAGCTCGACGTCGCCCAGGCCGAGCCCAAGGATGCCTTCGTCGACGCCATCGCCCACTCCAAGTCGGCCAGCTTCAGGCGCGTGCTCGACGAGCTCTCCCTCGCGGAGCTCAAGACGATCTGCTCCGAGCACGATCTGCCGAAGAGCGGCACCAAGACGGACCTGATCGCGCGCATCCTCGATGAAGAGCCCGCGGAGGACGAGGAGCCCGCGGCCGCCGTGGCCCCTCGGCGTCTCGTGCCTGACGAAGCCCAAGCGAGCCTGATCCCGACGCCCAGCGCTCCACCTGCGCGAGCGCTCCGCGGCTCCGGGCAAAAACCCCTCGCCCCAACCTCTCCGATCGCGCCGACCACCGCGACGATCCTCGACGCCCTCAACCGCGAGCGGCTCTTCGATCTCGGTCGAGCCTTCGGTGCGGGTCTTCGCGACGCTCGCCAGCCCAAGGCCGCCGTGGCCAAGACCCTCGGCGAGGCGCTCGGCGAGGGCCGCATGCTCGAGATCCTGCCCGAGCTCGGCCGCGACGAGCTGCGCACGGTCTGCCGCGCCCACGGCATCGCCGAGGTCGACGGCCTCTCGCGCGACGCCCTCATCGATCTGCTCGCACGCGCCGCCGGGATCGAGGCCCGCCCCGAGCCGCCGCCGCTCATGTCGCACGACGGGGTCCCGCGCGCTGGGCAGGTCCTCGCCGCGCGCGGGCGCCAGTGGCTGATCGAAGAGGTCGTCGTTGGCGAGCACAAGGAGTCGCCGCTGCTTCGCCTCGCCTGCCTCGACGATGACGCGCCGGGCCGCAAGCTCGAGCTGCTCTGGGATCTCGAGATCGGCGCGCGGGTGGTCGAGCCCGAGGCCCACGGCCTCGGTAAGCCCGAGCGCCTCGACCCGCCCGCGCACTTTGGCGCCTACCTGCACGCCCTCAAGTGGAGCGCGGCCAGTGCCTCGGACGCCACGCGCTTCCAGGCCCCCTTCCGCGCCGGCATCAAGCTCATGGCCCATCAGCTCACCCCGCTGATGAAGGCGCTCGAGCTCCCGCGCGCCAACTTGTTCATCGCCGACGACGTCGGCCTCGGCAAGACCATCGAAGCCGGCTTGGTCCTGCAGGAGCTGATCCTGCGCCAACAAGCCGGCTTCGTATTGATCGTCTGCCCGGCCTCGGTGAGCCTGCAATGGCGTGACGAGATGATGCGCCGCTTCGGCTTGCGCTTCGAGGTGATGAGCCGGCAATTCATCGCCAATCGCCGCCGCGAGCGAGGGTTTGGCGTCAACCCATGGTCGACCCACAATCGCTTCATCGTCAGCTATCCGCTGATTCGTCGGCCCGATTATCGCGATCCCCTGCTCGCCCACCTCGGCCACCGCGCCGAGAAGGGCTTATTGATCCTCGACGAGGCCCACGTCGCCGCGCCAGCATCGGCGACCAAATATGCGGTCGACAGCGACACCACAATCACCATTCGTGATTTGGCGCCCAAGTTCGACAATCGCCTATTTCTGAGCGCGACCCCACATAACGGTCACAGCAATTCTTTCTCCGCATTGCTCGAGATCCTCGATCCGATTCGCTTCACCCGCGGCGTCCCGGTCCGCAGCGCCGACGCGCTCACGCCGATCATGGTCCGGAGGCTCAAGCGAGACCTCCGACAGCTCGGCGTCGAGCGTTTTCCTCGCCGGATCCTCACCCGGATCGTGCTCGAGCACGGCAAGCAGGGCTGGAACGCCAGCAGCGAGCGTTACGACGCCGAGCAGGGCACCCGCGAGCCGATCACCCCGATCGCCGACGACCTCGGCGGCGAGCCCTTCGAGCTCGCGCTCGCCGAGCAGCTCGCCCGCTACACCGAGCTCTGCGCGCCATCGACCACGCGCGGCCGCCTGACCTTCGTCAACCTGCAAAAGCGCCTGCTCTCCAGCCCCGAGGCGTTCGCCCGCACGCTCGAGGTCCACGCCGCCGCGGTGAGCAAGGCCGGCGGCATCCAGCTCCCGCCGCCCCAGACCGACCTATTCGAGGATCCCGAGGCTTACGGCGACAGCGACGAGGCGATCGCCGCCGAAGAGGACGCGCTCGTCCGCGCAAGCTCGGCCGAGCTCCCCACGCCGACCGAAGAAGCCACGGCCCTGCTCAAGAGCATGCGAGCCCTCGCCGAGAAGGCGCGCCGCCAGCCCGACGGCAAGACCCGTGCACTGCTCGCGTGGATGCGCGCCAATCTGTGCCCCGGCATCGGCAAGAGCGAGCCCAAGCGTGACGAGCGAGCCTGGACCGATCGCCGCGTCATCATCTTCACCGAGTACGGCGACACCAAGCGCTACCTGCAAGAGCTATTGACCGAAGCGATCGCCGGCACCGACGACGCCGACCAGCGGATCTTGGCAATGCACGGCGGCATGGGTGACGACGCCCGCGACGAGGTCCAGCGAGCGTTCAATGCTCCGCCCGCCGAGCACCCGGTCCGGATCCTGCTGGCGACCGACGCCGCGCGCGAGGGCGTCAACCTGCAGGCCTTCTGCGCCGACCTGTTCCACTTCGACGTGCCCTGGAACCCCTCGCGCCTCGAGCAGCGCAACGGTCGAATCGATCGCACCCTCCAGCCCTCCGACGAGGTCCGCTGCCACTACTTCGTCGTCTCGGGCCGCAAGGAAGACCGCGTGCTCGAGACCCTGATCCGCAAGATCGACACCGTCCAGCGCGAGCTCGGCTCGGTCGGCGCGGTCTTGATGGACGAGCTAGAGCGGACCCTCGAGGTGGGCATCGCCGATCGAACCGCCGAGAAGATCGAAGCGATCGGCGCCGACGCCCGCACGCAGACCGCCGAGCAAGAGCTCGAGGCCCAGCGCAAGAAGCTGGACCTGCTCGAAGACGAGGTCCACCGCGCCAGCCAACGGCTCGAGCGCTCCCGCCGAACGCTCGAGGTCAGCCCCGCGGCCCTGCGCGGGATCGTCGACATCGGCCTCGAGCTCAGCGGCGCCGCCACGCTCTCCGAAGGGCCCAAAGCAGGCAAGCGCGACACCTTCGTGCTCCCGCCGCTCGACCGCTCCTGGCAAGCCACGCTCGACTCGCTTCGCCCCCCGCGAGGTCGCAAAGAGTCGTTCTGGGAGTGGCGCCAGCGCCCGCCCAAGACCGTCACCTTCGATCCGCTCGAGCACCTCACCGAGGACGCCGAGCAGCTCCACCTCGCCCACCCCTTCGTCAAGCGGATCCTCGACCGCTTCTTGGCGCAAGGCTACGGCGCGCACGATCTCTCGCGCGTCTGCGGTGTCGTCGTGCCCGACGAGACCGTCGCCCGCGTGCTCGCCTACGCTCGGCTCACGCTCTTTGGTCCCGGCGCCGTGCGTCTGCACGACGAGCTGGTCGTCACCGTCGCCCCTTGGTCCAGCGCCCCCGCCGAGGTCGCACCCTACAAAGATCCCACCACCGCAGCCAAGGCCCGCGAGCTGACCGAGCGAGCGCTCGCCCTCTCAGCCCCCGGGGGGCTGACTCAGACCAGCAGCAGCCGCGAGCTGACCGGCAAGCCGCGCAAGCAAGCGCTCGCCCACGCGCCCGAGCTCTTCGCCGCCTTGTGGCCCCACCTTCGCGCCGAAGCCGACGCGCTCGGCGTCGAAGCCCGCAACGGCCTCGCCCGGCGTGCCCGCAAGGAGAGCGACGAGCTGCGCGAGCTGATCCTGCGCCAGCGCGGCGCCATCGAGGCCGCGCGCGTCGACCTTCGCCAGACCACCTTGTTCGAGATCACCGACAAGGCTCAAAAGCGCCAAGTCGAGCTCGACCTCGAGCACCTCGATCGTCGCGTCGAACGCATGGAGCTCGACCTCGAACGAGAGCCCCGCGCGATCGAAGCCCTCTACGAAGTTCAGATGACCCGACTCGTCCCGATTGGTCTCGTCGTCGCGTGGCCGGAGGCGATGACATGAGCAGCAACAAGGACAGCCAGACCCGCTTCCACGAAGAGTGGCTCGGCCTCGCCCAACCGATCGAGGGCCTGGTCTTCTCGGTCCCGGTCCTCGCCGACGCTCAGATCTCCCCGGTCGTCGGCTCCGAGCTCTCGACCCGCTTCGCCGAGCAGCTCGTCCACATCATCGACCCGACCAGCAAGACCCGCGCCCTGCTGCTCGAGCATCCGGCCTGGGTCGCCGATCTGCGCACGCTCTTCCGCGAGCTCCTCGGCTACTCCACCAAAGGGATGTTGGTCGAGCGCGACGACCTGCCCAAAGACCTCCACTTCTACGCCGAAGAAGGCCGGCAAGACATCCGCCCGAGCTTCGCGATCGCCCGCGGCCCCTTCGAGCCCGAAAGCGACGACCTCTTCGCCGGCTTCGGCGATGCGCCCGAGCCCGCCCAGAGCTCCGACGCCAAGTCGCCCTACCTCGCGCTCGTCTGGGATCTGCGTGACGACGGTGCCCCGACCGGCCTCTCGCTCGACAAGCCCGAGGACACGACCGGCGCCTGGAAGTACCCGCCGACCGCCAAGCTCGAGCGACTCCTGCGTCACTCGGGCATCCCGATCGGCCTGCTCAGCAACGGCCGCGAGCTTCGCCTCGTCTACGCCCCGCCGACCGAGTCGACCTCGCACCTGACCTTCCGCTTCGCCGACATGGCCGAGCCCGCCGGTCGCCCCGTGCTCGCCGCGTTCGAGCTGCTGCTCGGCGCGCGCCGGACCTACGAGGCCGCCGAGTCCTTCACGCTCGAGGGCCTGCTCCGCGAGAGCCGACGTCGGCAAGCCGACGTCACCAAGGACCTCGCCGCCCAGGTGTTCGAGGCGATCGAGATCCTGCTCGAGGGCTTCGAGTCCGCCGCCCTGCGCGAAGGCAGCCAAGACAGCGTCGACTGGCTACGCGCCGCTATCGAGGCTCCCCACGACCACCTCTACCAAGGCGTGCTGAGCGTGGTCCTGCGCCTGGTGTTCCTGCTCTACGCCGAGGACCAAGGCCTGCTGCCCGTCGGCCACCCGACCTACGCCAAGCACATGAGCGTGCAGGGCCTCTACGCGGACCTCGTCGAGGACGCCGGCATGCACCCCGAGTCGATGCACCATCGCTTCGGTGCCTACGGCCGCCTGCTCTCGCTCTTCCGCGCCGTGTTCCTGGGCGTCAAGCACGGCGACCTCGAGCTGCCGCCCCGCCAGGGCAAGCTCTTCGATCCTTCGAGCTACCCCTTCCTCGAAGGCGGCCTGCCCGGCAGCACCGCCCCGATCGCCCACCCCGAAGCCCGGGCCGAGCTGCGCCCGCCCGCGATCGACGACGGGGTCGTGCACGCCGTGCTCGAGCGGCTCGTGCTCTTCGAGGGTCAGCGGCTCAGCTACCGGGCCCTCGACGTCGAGCAGATCGGCTCGGTCTACGAGTCGCTGATGGGCTACCACGTCCTGCGCGTCGGCTCGCCGGCGGTGCGGCTCGGCAAGAACCGCGTGTGGATCGAGACCGCGGCGTTGCGGGAAAAGAAGCCGGCCGACCGCAAGAAGTGGCTCAAGGAGGTCTGCGGCCTCACGAGCGCGCAGCAGGACGCCGTCGAGTCGGCGCTCGAGGAGCACCCGAAGGACGACGCCGCCCTCGCCGAGGCGCTCTCGACCAGCAAGAAGGCAGCTTCGCGCGAGCGCGACCGCGTTGGCGCGGGCCGGCTCGTGCTGCAGCCGGGTGAGGAGCGGAGGCGATCGGGCAGCCACTACACGCCGCGCTCGCTGACCGAGCGGATCGTTCGGCGCACGCTCGAGCCGATCCTCGCCTGCCTGGGGCCCGAGCCGAACGAGGCGCAGATCCTCTCGCTCAAGGTCTGTGACCCGGCGATGGGATCGGGCGCGTTCTTGGTCGAGACCTGCCGCCACCTCGCCGACCAGATCGTCGCGGCGTGGACCCGCGAGGGCAGGTTGTCTTCGATTATCGAGGCGCACGGGGACGCGCATCTGCACGCGCGGCGCTTGGTTGCCCAGCGGTGCTTGTATGGCGTCGACAAGAACGATGCCGCCGTCGAGCTGGCCAAGCTCTCGCTCTGGCTCGTGACCATGGGGCAGCAGCTGCCCTTTACCTTCGTCGACCACGCGCTTCGGCACGGGGACTCGCTCGTTGGGCTCGACCTCGAGCAGGTGTCGAGCTTTAGCTGGCAGAAGACCAGGCAGGTGCCGCTCTTTGCCGAGGTCATGAAGGATGCGCTCGAGCAGGCGCTCGCGCATCGACGGGAGATCCACGAGCTCGCGCAGTTCGAGGACAGCGTCAGCCAGAGGGAGAAGCGGAGGTTGTTGGACCACGCCGAGCATGCGACGGAGCGGATTCGGCTGGTTGCGGATGTGTGCGTGGGGGCGTTCTTTGCGAAGGGGAAGGACAAGGAGCGGGAGGCCGAGCGGGCTCGGCGGATGGGGGTTGTGGAGCGGTGGCTGAGCGGGGAGGAGCAGCTCGAGGCGGAGGTGCGTGGGTTGGCGGAGGAGATTCGGGAGCTGCATGCGCCGTTTCACTGGTGGCTGGAGTTTCCGGAGGTGTTTTATGAGGAGCGGCCGGATCCGCTGGATCAGGGGAAGGTGAATGGGGCGGCGTGTATGGAGGCGTTCGTCGGGAATCCGCCATTTGGGGGGAAGGACACGCTTCGTCGAGGTGGTGGCGAACACTATCGAGACTGGCTGAAAGTAATCTGTCCTGGTGACACCGGAGTCCGCGGCAACTGCGATTTATCTGCTTACTTCCTGCGTCGCGCTGCAATACTGGTCGGACAGCACGGAACATTCGGCCTAATCGCCACAAACACCATCGGACAAGGCGACACCAGGACCATCGGACTAAAGCATCTCCTTGCAAATAGCTGGACAATATTTGACGCCGTTGAATCAATACCATGGCCAGGAAGCGCCGCGGTTCTAATCGGCATTGTCCATGGTGCCGCTGGACACCCCGCCAATTCTGAAGCTGCAAAACCCGTGCTGAATGGGCGTCGCGTGGCAGCAATCAATTCCCGGCTACAGAGCGGAGCTGAACGCGTTGACGCGGTCCCCTTGGCCGCCAATGCGGGAGGGGTGGGGCAAGGCGTTGCCGTACTCGGAATCGGATTCACTCTCTCCATCCCAGAATACGAACAACTCGTCAAACATAATCCTCGAAATGCGGAACGCACACAACTCTATATCGGCGGACAGGACGTCAACACAAGCCCCACTCAATGCTCGGATCGGTACATCATCAATTTCGGCAACCTCTCGCTTGAGGCAGCGGCACGTTGGCCTGACCTTCTCGACATCGTACGCGCCAAAGTAAAGCC
>CBFGLP010001401.1:0-13140 GCA_965649595.1 uncultured Myxococcales bacterium
AAGGTGGTCAGGGCGGCCAAGGTGGTCAGGGAGGTCAAGGTGGTCAGGGCGGCCAAGGTGGTCAGGGCGGCCAAGGTGGTCAGGGCGGCCCGGGAGGATCGGGCGGCGGAGGTGGTGGCGGCGGCGGCGGTGGTGGTGGCGTGCTCGCGACCATCGCCAAGGGCTTCAACTTCCTCACCAGCATCGAGCAGGCCATCACCGCGCCCTTTGGTGCGATCCCCTTCCCCACCTTCCCTGCGCTGCGGATCGGCGACATCGGCATCGGCTACCCGCACGCTCACGCGCACCCGCCCAACCTCGTCCCGCCCGCGCCACCGGTCCCCTTCCCGCACGGGCTCGTCCTGATCCCAATCCCGATCCTCTCGGGTGCGACCAAGGTGACCGTCGGTGGCTCCGCGGCGGCTCGCTGCGGCGACATGGGCGTGCTGATCTGGTGCGGCGGCTACTTCCCGCTCTGCGAGGTGTTCCTCGGCTCGGCCAACGTCTGGGTCGAGGGCTCGCGCGCGGGTCGGGTGCTGGTCGACATCACCAAGCACTGCATCTTCTCGTCGCCCAAGCCGAGCGATCCGCCGATGGGGCCGATGGTCGGCACCACGATCACGGCGGCGGGCAACGTGCAGATCGGCGGGGTCCCGCTGCCCTCGCTGACCAGCCTGGCGATCGCTGCCGCGTTCAAGGCCGTGTTCAAGGTGCTCGGCCGGCTCGGTCGGGCCGTCGGCGCGCGGCTCAAGCTGGCCGAGCGAGCTCAGCGACGCGCCGCCGCCCACATCGATGATCTGATCGCCCGCAACAAGGTCATCTTGCACGGCGACGACGCGTTCCAACGCGCGGCGCGGCGCGACCTCGAGATGATCGCCCGGACCCGGACCGGCCGAAAGATGCTCGACGACATCGCCGGCTCCGGTCACCACATCGACATCTACTCGCCCAACGCGATGCGCCCGGGCCTACCGGCGTATCGGGGCCCCTACGCGATGGCCGACAACTTCAAGGCCTCGGGCCTCGACATCGTCGCCGATCCGCACGGGCCCTTTCAGCGGATCCAATTCGCACAAGACGCCGCCGGCAACTGGCACCGCCATTACCCGCCTGGCAACAACGTGCACGTGCGTGGGACCGGACCAGGAAGCAGCTCGGCGATCGTCTATGACCCGACGCGCCGGTTCCCCAACAACCATGTCTCGAAGGGCACGCCCTCCGACGTGATCCTCGCCCACGAGATGAACCATGCCCGCAACAACGCGCTCGGTCGGCGCTCGAACGAGCTCGCGATGGACCAGCCCGGCTGGCCCCAGCGCTGGCAAGACCTCGAGGAGTTCGATACGGTCGCGACCGAGAACGCCTACCGAGGCGAGCGCGGCGGCGTCCCGCATCGACCCGACTACAGCGTGCTGCCCTAATGACCGTCTCCCTCGTCATCGATCAGATCCGCGTCAAGCCTGGGTCTCCGGTCAGCTTCCCGGGAGCTTCGGCCGGCCTGCTCGAGGTCGATTACGTGCTCGCCAACCAGACCGAGCGCGACCTCTACATCTACAACCTGCTCGCCGACGAGTGGGGCCAGCTCGGCGAGCCGAGCGACATCCCGAACCCGCAGCTGGTCCAGCTCTGCCGCGGGAAGCCGGGTGAGCTGCTGCTCTGGGTCGGCGTCCCGCCTGCGCCCAACTACGGACCGGCGGTCAGCCTGTTCGCGCCCGTGATCCCGCTCTGCACCAAGGTCGAGGCGAACAAAGGATACGCCGGCAAGCTGCGGGCCGTGCTGCCGCTCGCCGAGTGGAACCAATACGACGGACCGATCCGCAGCGGGCCCGACATCGTGCGCGAGCCGGTCTACGAGCTGCGCCTGGTGGTCGAGCACGCGTTTCACGACGAGACCTACTACGCCGAGCCGGACAGCGAGCACCCGCTCGCGTGGAAGGTTCGCAGCGAGGTCGCGCTCCACCGCGCAGAGGCCCGCGAGTCGATCGCCGAGCTGGGGCTCGAGCTGTGCATCCGACCGGGCCTGCAGCGCTTCGCGTGAGCCGCGTGAGTCACCAATGAGCGAGCGCGCGAGCGTGTCCTTGCAGGTCGAGCCCGCGCGACGCGATCGTGATCGGCTGCGTGTCCCCTATCGGCTCCACAACCACCACGACCAGCCGATCTACGTGTTCGACCTGCTGCCCGACACTCACGGCCAGCTCGGGCGCGCCGGCTCGACGCTGCGCCGGGACCTCGCGCAGATCCGCGAGCTCGAGCCCGGTCGCGTAGAGCTGCTGCTCGGCGTGGTCGAGCGCAGCGGCGCTGATCCTCGGGTCACGCACGTGTATCCGCCCTTCGCCTCGACCAGCGAGGTCGCGCCCGGCAAAGTGCACGCAGGAGAGGTCATCGCCACCCTCCCACTGCGCGAGTGGTCGCTCTGGCGGCCGCCCGCGGACGCTCGGGATCGCGTGACCGTGCGCTCGCTGGTGCTGGTGATCGAGTACAGCCTCGCGCAGCCCTTGCCGCAGCACGATCGGATCGGCTGGTTTGGTCGCGCCTATCGGATCCGCGAGGACGCGCCCTTCGAGCGAGCCCAGGCCGAGGTCCCGGTTTCGGGCCTCGAGCTGGAGCTGGTCCGCACCCCCCGCTGAGTCGAGGATCTAGCGCCAGCTTCGCTTGGCGCCCTGTCACCGCCTCGCGCTGCGCTTGCCAGTTTGTCAACCTTCGACGATCTCCGCGTGGTCTTCGATCCGCAGACGAGCTCCCGCTCGTGCTCGTTCGCCCGTTTTGCCGCCTGGGCTCCCTGGCACCTTGGTTGCATAATCGCCCGACGATGCAGCGATCGAGCTCCCTCGTGCCGGCCCTCGCGGTCGCCTTGGTCGCCACGCTCGGCAGCAGGGCGAGCCAGGCCGCCCCGCCAACCGAGCAAGACTTCCAGATCATCTACTACCTGACCGACGAGTACGGCGAGCGTGGTCGTCAGCTGTCTCTGCAGGACATGCAGTGGCTGATCAACCAAGCCCGCTGCCAGTGCGAGCAGAAGATCATTGCCCGCATCGTCCGGCAGAACACCGTCGACAGCGATCAGATCCGCGCGATGGTCGGACAGCAGTGCGCGATGGCTCAGGCGTTCCCGGGCATCGGTCAGTTCGCCCCCTGTGCGCAGCTCGTCGCTGCCGTCCCGCAGATCTTCCAGACCGGCCCCGAGTACGGGTTCGCGCCGATCTGGCTGGCGTTCGGCGTTCAAGACCAACAGGAGATCGAGACCGCCGCGCCGGATGGAGAGTGTGGTGGGCGCGAGGGGCAAGGCGGGGTCTGGATGTGCTCTGGTGTCGAGGCCTGCAACATGGGTGACTTCTTCATCCAGGGCACCACCAACCTCAACACATCGACGACCGACACCCCGCAGGGGATCAATTACGACTTCATGCCCCCGTTCACGGCGCCCACCAACCTGCGCGCCTCGGCGGGCGATGGCGCCGTGCTGCTCGACTGGGATCTGGAAGGCGCCACTGGGATCGCGGGCTTTCGGGTGCTCTGCGCGGATGAGAGCGGAAACCCGATCAACAACGTCGACTTCGACCCGCCGGGCGCAACTGGGGTGGTCAACAGGAGCATCTACTTCACCGAGAAGAACCTGTGCCCGGGCGGCGTGTTCGGGCCCGACTACGACCCGAACGGCGGCGGCACGGATACGACCGACGGCACCGACACCACCGATACGACCGACGGCACCGACACCGAGTGTGTGCCGGGGACCGAAAACTGCCCCTGCGATGCTGGCATGTGCAGCGACGGCCTGACCTGCAACGCCGAGGACACCTGCATCCCCTTCGGCTGCGAGGAGGGCGAGCTCGGCTGCCCCTGCATCGACGGAGCCACCTGCAACGGCCTGCTCGAGTGCAGCCCGCAAGGCTACTGCGGCACGGCATCGGAGGGGTTGGCCAGCCTCGACTGGAGCTACATCTGCAGCGGCCACCTGCCCTTCAACACGACCTCGGCCCGAATCGAGGGGCTCGAGAACGGCAAGAATTATCAGTTCCTGGTCGTCGCCTACGACGACGCGGGCAACCCGGTTGCGAGCGACAGCGTGGTGATGGCGAGCCCGGTTCAGACCAACGGCCTGTGGGAGCAGTGCGAGGCCCAAGGTGGAGTGTGCGGTGAGCCGGGCTTTTGCAGCGTGGTCGAGCCGCAGCGCAGCGGCTGGCTCTTCGGTGCGCTCGGGCTGCTCGGGGTCGCGGCAGGCAGCGTGGCGCTGCGTCGCCGACGGAGGGCGGCGTGAGCCTGTTGCTACTCGCCCTGCTCGCCGCACCGCCCCCCGCTCCGCCTCCCGACGTCGAGGAGGTTGAAGGCGAGGCTGCGCCCGCGACCGATCCCGAGGACGTCCCGGAGGGACCCGACGCACCTGCTGCACCCGAGTCGGGAGCGCAGCCCGACGAGCTCGATCGTCTGCCTCGCGACGAGCGCTACGACCCGATCCTCCCCTACGGCGAGACGCCCGAAGAGACGCAGCTCGAGTACGCCGAGGAGACGCCCCCCGAGCCGACCGACTCGCTCGAATACGCCGAGGAGTCCCCGCCGCCGCCCGAATTCGAGTACGACCAGACCCGCCAGCGCACGGCGCCGACCGACAAGGCGGTCGCGCGCGAGTCCGATCAGAACGACAACCTCGGAAAGCCCGAATTCCGCGGCCGCCAAGCGTCGCCGCAGCGCTTCGCGATCGAACTCAAGTTCGGTCCCTACCTGCCCAACGTCGACAAGCGCTACACCGGCGATGGCCTCGGCCCCTACGCGATGGTGTTCGGCGAGACCGACGACAACGGGGTTGCGATCGACAAGCCCAAGCAGGGCCTGTTCACGGTGCTCGGCTTCGAGTGGCAGTTCGTCCACCTCGGCGGGCCGTTCTCGCTCGGCACCACGATCGGCTTCTTCCGCGACAGCGCCCAGGCGTTGCAGATCGAGCCCGACGAGGACGGCAACGTGCGCAACGCTGCCGACAAGACCTCGTTCGTGGTCGTCCCCGTGACGCTGCTGCTCGGCTATCGCTTCGAGCTGCTCGCCGACCGCTTCCGCGTGCCGCTGGTCCCCTACGCCCGCGGTGGGCTCGGCTATGGGTTCTGGCGCGCGAACAAGGGCGACCGCGGCGACATCTCGTACACCGAGGACGGACAAAAGACCCACGGCGGCAGCTGGGGCTGGCAGGTCAACCTCGGCTTGATGCTGCGGCTCGACTTCATCGAGCGGGCCGCGTCGACCGATCTCGATCGGCTCACCGGCATCAACCACACCTACCTGTTCGGCGAGTGGCAGTTCTCTCGCCTCGGCGGGTTCGGCAGCGAGAAGCGGATGGAGGTCGGCGATGACACCTTTACCGTCGGGTTCGCGGTCGAGTTCTGAGCCGAGCGCTTGCTCGCTGATCGTGCTGTTGTCGATGATTGGGGCGCTCGTCGGCTGCAAGGTCGACGAGTCGCTCGAACAGCCGGTCGAGGGCAACCTCGAGCTGTGCTGCAAGGCGGGCGACACGCTCGAGTTCAGCGGCTGTCGAACGACCGGACGCTGTCGCCAGAGCGAGCCGATCTGGCTGCGCGGCCCCGCGAGCTGCGGTCCGGTCGATGAGACGGCTTGCGCGGACGGCCGCTGCTGCACGCTGGCCCTGCCGCGGGACGTGCCCGATCCTCCGCGCGCCGCCGAGCCGAGCGAGGTCGAGGTCGAGGTCCCACCGCCGGCGCCGATCGAGCCAATGCCCGTCGAGTAGCGAGCTCTGGGATCGCGTGCCCGATCCCGCTACCGTCCGCGCATGCGCATGGACCTGCGTCCGCTCTCGCTCGCCCTGCTCCTGCTCGTCGCCTGCAAGCACGAGCCAACCCCCGCCCCACAGACGCCCACCGACGCGTCCGCGGTCGACCTCCCGAGCAAGGTCGAGCGCGTCGAGCTAGCCGCCGACGCGATCGTCCAGCGCGTCGCGTTCTTGGCCGACGACGCGCAAGAGGGTCGCCACCCCGGCAGCGAGGCCGATCTGCGCGTGCAGAACTGGGTCGCCAACTCGATGCAGGAGGCCGGCCTCGCGCCCGCAGGCAGCGAGGGCTTCTTCCAGCGCTTCGAGGTTGGCGACGGCGTGCGCCTGCGCGACAGCCAGCAGAGCGCGCTTCGGGGCCCGCGCGACGAGGAGCTCGTCGCTCACGCGCTGCTGCCCTTCGGCCACGACACCGGCGACGCCCCCGTGAAGGGCAAGCTGGTGTTCGTCGGCTACGGCGTCCCGGCCGACGACGGACCTGGTGACTACCAAGGGCTCGAGGCCAAGGTGAAGGGCGCGATCGTGGTCGCGCTGGCGGGCAGCAGCGATCCACACGCGTCGCCTGCCAAGACCCGCCCGCAAGCCAAGCTGATCGCCGCGCGCGATCGTGGGGCGGTCGGCTTCGTGCTCTGGGATCCGCAGAGCGACGTGCCCTGGCCCAACCACGGCGCGTTCTCGGAGCTCGACATCCCGACCGTGGCGGTCGGCAAGCAGGGCAGCGAGCTGCTTCAAAAGCTGCTGCGGGTCCGTGGCGAGGCCCCGCCCAAGCCCGGCCTGGTCAGCCGCGTCGAGGTCTCGCTGCACACGCCGATCCAGCCCGTCAACCTCCCGACCGCCAACGTGATCGGCCGCCTGCCCGGCTCGGCGCCCGAGGCCGAGCGCAAGCAGATCATCATCGGCGCGCACATGGATCACCTCGGCTTCGGCACCGCGAGCTCGCTCGCGCCCGACCAGCACGCGATCCACAACGGCGCCGACGACAACGCGTCGGGCGTGGCCGTGCTGCTCGGGCTGGCCGAGGTGCTCGCGGCCGTGCCCGCCGAGCAGCGCCGCCACGATCTCGTGTTCGTCGCGTTCGGGGCCGAGGAGATGGGCCTACTCGGCAGCGCCCACTTCGTCGCGCAGCTCGGCGAGGCCAAGGACCGCACGCTCGCGATGCTCAACTTCGACATGGTCGGGCGCCTGCGCGACAAGCTGACGATCAGCGGGACCGGGACCGCCAAGGAGTGGCAAGCGCTGCTCGAGCCGCTGTTCGGCGAGCTGACGGTCCAGCAGGACACCGACGGCTGGGGGCCCTCCGATCACAGCTCGTTCTACGGCGAGGGCATCCCGGTGCTGCACTTCTTCACCGGCTCGCACGAGGACTACCACAAGCCCAGCGACGACATCGACAAGCTCAACCATGAGGGCGCGGCACAGATCGGCGAGCTGGCCGGGCGCGTGCTGCTGTCGCTGGTCGAGCGAGCCGATCCGCTGACCTACGTAAAGTCGGAGCGACCGCAGCAAGGCAGCGGCCAGTTCAAGGTCTCGCTCGGGACCATGCCCGACTACGGCACACAGGCCGACGGCCTCGCGCTCGCGGGCGTGCGCGAGGGTGGCCCGGCGGCGCAGGCCGGTCTACAGAAGGGCGACGTGATCAAGAAGATCGGCTCGCGCGAGATCCACGGCATCGACGACTACATGGCCTCGTTCGGCGAGCTCGAGCCCGGCAAGGAGGTCGAGATCGCGTTCGAGCGCGAGGGCAAGCTGCAGACCACCAAGTTGGTCCCGGCCGCCCCGCGCCGCTGAAGGTTCGCCCGAGCGAGCAGGTCGCGACGCTGATAGAGTCGGCCCGTGCGACGTGCCCTGCTCCTCGCCGCTGCGTTCGGCGTTCTCGCTTGTAAAGGCTCGACCGAGCGCTCCGACACCGAGGCCAAGCAACCCGCCATGCAGGCGGGCACCAGCACGGACGACGATCGAGCCGCGCCGCCAGACACCCCGCCGGCGGCCACCGGCCCTCAGCTGACGATCGGCAACGACGGCACCCCCTGTCGCCGCACGCTCTGCATCGCCGGCCCTGGGCCGCTCGACGCCGAGCCCAACCGCGACCTCGCCGAGCTGTGTCGACAGGCGCCCGGGGTCCTGCGCCGCTGCGAGGGCAAGCGCTGCCAGAGCGCCTACGGCCTCGACGAGTGGCAGGCCGGGCTCGACGCCCTGATCACCCAGCTCGATCGCAACGCCGACGGCAAGGTCGACCAGAACGACGAGGTCTGCTCGATCGAGCTAGCCGGGTGGTCGCAGGGAGCCGCCGTCGTGGCCGGCCCGCTGATCGACGCGCTGGCATCGGACCCGCGCATGGCCAGCGAGCGGGTCGCCGTCGAGCACATGGTCTTGGTCGCGCCCTACGATCCCGCCGCCGAGCCCGGCAAGCCGCTCGAGATCCCCGAGCTCGTCGAGAAGGCGTGGATCTATCGCCACACCGCCACACCGAGCGACGACTGCTCGAACGACTACGAGGGCGGCCCCTGGCTCAGCCCGGCCCCGGTCTGCTCGGGCTCCACGCAGTGCTGGGACTACGACTACTCGAAGGAGCCCGCGCTGGCGTTCTTGTCACGCCGAGGGGCCCGCAGCGGCGCCGCGATCGGCCACTGCAACATCATGGCGGTCGTCGCCAAGATCGGCCTCGACAACCTCGCGCGCGGCATCGAGACCTACGCCGACATGGCGCCGCTGCTCAGTGACGGGCGGCCCGGCGGGCGACCGCGCGAAGAAGGGCCGCCGCGACCAAAGGTGTTCGATCCGGGGCCCGAGGACTGAGCTGGTTCAGTCGGGCGCGGGCTAGAGCCGTCCCTCGGCCAGCCGCAGCTCGTCCGCGATCGTCGAATTCTCGGGCTCGTGGCTATCCCGGTGATCGACCCGCTCGTAGTCGACCCACCAGACCAGCTCCGCGCTCGGGTCAGCCGAGCGCGGCTCGAGCTCGAGCCTGATCGTCGTCGGCCCGGTGAGCCGATCGTCCGGCACCGTCAGCATCGCAGCATGGTTGAGCCGACCGTCGGGGTGACGCCGCGGCGCGAAGTGACGAGCGAGGTAGCGGGTCCTGCTCGCCAATACGCTCCCCTCGCGCGAGACCAGCTCAGCATGCAGCTCGAGCCGCCGAAATAGATCCCCGGTCGGGAACGCGTGACCGACCTCGTTGGGACGCAGCTCGAGCACCAAGGCGTTGCCCTCGCGGCGGGCCTCGACGCTCAGCGCTCGCCGCATCGCCTCGGGATCGCGGGTCGAGCCGAACTCGTGGCTAGCGAGCTCGACGTCTGGCGAAGGCATGTGACAGGCAGCGCACGAGCGATCGGCGAACTCCGAGGCCGCGTGCTCGCGCATCGTCGTCTGCATCATCGTCCCCTTCGGTCGCCAGCTGCGGGCGGGGAACTCGAACTCGTGGCAGCGAGCGCAGCTTCGTGTGGCGAGCTCGGACGAGCGCAGCAGCACGTGCGGGGCCTCGCTCGGCTGCCTCGGCGATCCGCTGGCTAGTAGCGCCTCACCCTCGAGGTGACAATCGAGGCAGCCAACCCCGAGCTGCTCGGCTTGCACCGAGTCGACGAAGCGATCCAGCGCAGGCGCGTGGCAGTCACGACAAAACGCCAGCGGCTCGCGCTCGTAGGAGCGCTGAAAGTCGGCGTTGGTGAACGAGGTGTGGTGGCGAGAGCGGGCCCATTGCTCGGCGATCTCCTCGTGGCACTGAGCACACTCGTCCTCGTCGGGCAGCCAGGTCTGTGGCTCCGACACGGCGCTGCCCTCGAGCGTGGTCGAGGCCACCTCGAAGGCTTCGATAGGGTCGTCGTTCGGCTCCGAGCAAGCCGCGAGCCCCACGAGCAAGGCGAGCGCACGACGAGCGTTCATTGTGCAGGCGGTGGAGCAGCGCGCACCGGTCCGACCGTCGCAAACACCTTGCGCTGCCCCTCGACCTCCACGAGCGCCAAGAGCTCGCGCGGCTTGAGCCGGTTGGCGAAGTCGAGCGAGATCCCAGCCGGCATCCCGACCTCGAACCACTGCCCCGACGCGTCGCGGTACCAAAGCGCGTCCGAGACCTCGACCCACAGCCCGCCGCGCGTATCTGGCCAGATGACCTCGGGCACCGGCGCGTCGGCGGGCAGCGCATCGAAGCTCCAGCGCCCGGGCTTGCTCGGCTCCGTGCCGGCTCCCGGCGCCACGTCGTAGTGCAGCAAGTAGGCGTTGGCCGTCGCCTGATCGACGACGAGGATCGTCAGCGAGTCGCCACCGCGCGCGGCGTCGAGCGGGAAGTCCCAGCCGCTCACCTGCGGCTCGTCCGAGTCGGGATCGGGATCCGCCGCCGTCGCTGGCGGCAACACGAACGCCTGCGCCCGACACAGCCCCTCGCTACACGGCGGATACACGACCAGCGATCCGCTCTTCGTCCCACCGGACTCGGGCGCCACGGTGAACAGCGCCCCCGACTCGGCCTCGAAGAACTCGAGCATGTTCTCGGGCGGCGTCACTTGCCTCGGGGCAGGCCCCTGCGACTCGGGCAGCCGCTTGAAGCTCCCGTCGTGGACCAGCATCCCGCCCGCCCAGCCCTTGCGAAACAGGATGTCCTGCATCGGCCGCTCGCCCCGCGCATGGCGGGCCTCGGCCTCATCGAAATAACCGTTGGGATCGACCTCGGTCTCGGAGCTCCATTGCGTCTTGAACTCGCTGCCGCGCCATCGCTGGATCCGCATGACCTCCCACATTTGGATGCCGGCGCGCGGATCCGCGGCCTCTTTGTCGCGCGTGTCGAACTCGACCCTCCACGCGTCGGACCGCCAGATCCCCCAGATCTGACCGCCGAGCTCGACATCGTCGACCTCGAGCCGGCCGTCGTCGTAGAGCTTGCAGCGCGACTCACCGTTGGGGCCGCAGTCGGCGAGCACTCCGATCACGAAGGGGTAGAAGCCCTGAATGTCGGATAGCCCCGGCAGCTCCTTCCAATCGGTGACCCCGATCTTCGGCTCGATCACCTTCGCGTGGGTGGGCGGGGGCTCGGAGGCGGGCTCCGGGGCGGGCTTGGGCTCGATCTTCGGTTCGGGTTTGGGTTCGACCTTCGCTAGGGGTGGCGGCTCGACCTTGGCCTCCGGAGCCGGCTCGGCCTTCGCCGCGGGCTCGGCCTGCGCCTTGGCAGGTGGCGGCTCCTCGTGCGGCGTACAAGCCGACCACGCCCACGCTCCCGTAACCAGGACAAGCGCTCGAGCGACCTTCGTCACCGCCCGAGCATATCACCCGATCAAGCCTGGCTGCGCCCGATCCCCTCGAGGTACTCACGAGCCAGGTGGTCGTTGGCCATCTTCGACGGGTGAAAGTCGGGCGCGAGGTACGAGATGAACGCCTTGCCCATCTTGTGCCCGCCCAGCTGCTTTTGCTGGACCGAGATCGCGAGCTCGCGGGCGAGCCGAGGCCAGTCGAGCTCGGGCTCCTGGCGCAGCAGCGAGACCGCGGCGAAGCTCCAGAACCCGAGCAGCAGCGCCGTCGCGGCGAGCAGCCCCGCGATGCGCAGCGCGTAGCTGTCGTCGACCCGTGCGAGCACGTCGAAGGCCACGTCCTTGTGCTCGATCTCTTCGGCCGCGTGCCAGAGCAAGAGCTCGCGGATCACCGCTGGCGCGCGCTCGCGGATCACGTCGTGGCGGAACGCGTGCTCGGCAAACACCGCGGTGAAGTGCTCGAGCGCGACCGTGATCGACAGCCGCATCTTCATCGGCACCTTGGGCTCGAGCAGCTCGTAGCCGAGCCGTTGATAGGCGCGCAGGAAGCTGTCGATGTCGATCCCCTGAGCGCGGAGGATCTCGAAGAAGCGCTCGTGCTCCTTCGCGTGCTGGCCCTCCTGACCAAAGAAGCGGCGCACCCGATCGTGCAGCTCGGGGTCGTCGATCTCCTTGATGTAGTGGTTGACCGTACGGACGAAGAAGCGCTCACCAGCCGGGAACACCAGGTTGAGCCCGTTGGCGATGTTGGTCCCGAGCACGCTCCCGCCCAGCCAGTGGCGGGGGATCGGCGGCTCGCTGCCCGCGAAGTCGAAGCCCATCTTGCGAACGATCGGGATCCGCTCGCTGGTGATGGACGTCGTCTCGTCGTCGCTTCGGGTGGTCAGACGATCACGCAGGCGCGTGAAGAGGCGTTGGGGCTCGGCCATCAGGTTCATCTGGAGCTCCTCCTGCTCGTAGACCGCGCAGTACAGCTGCGGGCTCGTAGATACATCGCTATCAGGAAATTGAATTGAATTCAATTCAACAGCGCGTTAGCGTCATGTCGACCGATGCCCATCCCGCTCCGCGCGCGACTCGACGTCGACGAGCGTCGAGCCCAGCTGCTTCGGCTGGGGCTCGAGCTCTTCGGTGCTCGCAGCTACGACACCATCTCGATCGACGACATCTCTGCGCTCGCCAAGATCTCGCGCGGCCTCCTTTATCACTACTTTCGCAACAAGCGGGGCTTCTACGTCGAGACGATCCGCTTCGCCGCCGAGCAGCTGCGCGAGCGTATCCAGCCCGACCCGAACCTTCCGCCGCTCGAGCGACTCGAGCAGGGCCTCAACGGCTACCTCGACTACGTCAGCAACTACGCGCAGGCCTATACGACCTTGCTGCGCGGCGGCATCGGGATGGACGAAGAGGTCGCGGCGATCATCGAAGCGACCCGCGACGCCATCATCGCCGACATGGTCGAAGGCCTCGGCGCTTCGGGAAAAGATCCGCTGCTGCGGGTGGCCTTGCGCGGGTGGTTGGGGATGGTCGAGTTCGCCAGCCTCGAGTGGCTGAGCGAGCGAGCGAAGGTCTCGCGCGAGCGGTTGATCGAGGTGTTGATCGCTGCTTGCGAAGCGACGGTTGCGACCGTCGGCCCGCGCGAGTGAGGTCGTTCAGCGCCTCACCGAACGCGGCGATAGAACTCCGACACGTCGAGCCGACTCATCACCCCGGCGGGGCCTTCGACCACGCCATGCTCGCCCACGACCAAGAGGCCGCTCGCCCCGAGCTCCTCCCTCGCCGCCTCGACCTCGTCCGCGCTCGCCCCCGTCGCCGCGAGGTCGACCCCAGTCAGCGGATCCGCGAGCCTGGTGTTCAGGCTCCGCTCCCAGATCGTCCCGCACGGAAAGGTCACGCACTGGACCCCGGTGTCGTCGACCCGCGAGAAGTGCCCCTTCGGCTGGTTGCCCGTCGAGCCGATCCACAGCTCGCTGGCGACCAGCACGTCGGCGGGCCAAGGCGCGCCGGTGTCGACCTGCTCGAGCTCACCGCGAACTAGCGCGCGCCCGTCGACGAGCGCCGCTCGGGCCTTGGTCTCCAGCTCGGCATCCAGCTCGAGCTGCGAGAGATCCAGCTCGAACACGTGGCACTCGTCCGCCCAGGTCCGATTGGCGCACCGGG
>CBFGLP010001402.1:0-2294 GCA_965649595.1 uncultured Myxococcales bacterium
GATGCCGTCGCGCTCGTAGTAGTCGGTGATCGCCGTCTGCTCGCGGACCTCGGCCTGCTCGCGATCGATGAAGTCCTGCAGCTGCTCGGCGGCCTTGGGGTTGGGCTCGTCGACGCACAGGTCCGGAGCGGCCGAGCACAGCTCGTAGTGCTGCCAGGCGGCGATCCGCTCGGACAGCTCCTGCATGTCCGGCTCGGGCAGGTAGTAGAGCGCGTGCTCGACGAAGAACTCGCCGCTGAAGCGGTGGTCGACCTCGCGCAGCATCGAGTCGCCCTCGAGGGCTTGCTCGAGCGCGTCGGCGAAGGCGTGGCGAGCCTCCTCGGTGCCGCCCTCGACGACCACGTTGATCGAGCCGACCACGCCGAAGTTGCGCTCGACGTGGTCGATCGCTAGCACGACCTCGTTGTCGGGCGGCAACAAGGCACGCAGGTCCGAGTCGATCTCGAGCTTCGAGGCCAGATAGACCGAGAGCCCGGTGACGAGCAGCGCCACGACCAAGATCGCCCGGTGGTGACGAAGCACCCCGTCGATCCACCACTCGCGCAGCCGCTCGGTCCAGCGGGCGGCGAGCGGGAGCCGGCTCGGCCGTGATCGTTCGATCGGCGGCGGCTCGCTGTCGGGCCGGGCAGTCAAGGGCGCGCCATCTTGCCGACCCGACGCCTCAGGTGCAATCCGGGGCGGCCGATCCAAGTGATGGAGTCCACGCGCTCGTGGCTCATGCGCCCATCACCCGTGGGCCGTCACGGCTGACGAAGCCATCAGCACGGGCGACCAGCGCGGGGGCTCAGGCCAGGCTCGAGTAGATCGCCTGGCGACCGACGCCGAGCCGCTCGAGCCGGCCTTCCTTCACCAAGATGCCGAGGTGATGGCGCAGGACCTTGCGATCGAGGCGGGTGTACTCGGCGATGTCCTCGAGCGTGACGTCTCCGTTGCCCTCGACGAAGGGGATGACCATGCGCGCGACCTCGTCGGTGCTCAGGCCGCCATCGCTCGGCTCCGCCTTTGCCTTCTTGACCTCCCCCTCGTCGCCGTCCTCGGCCTCGGACCCGCCGAGCGCCTCCTGAAGGATCCTCCGCTTGCGCTTGCGCGGGGTGTCGGCCGCCTCGGCCTTGCTCGGTTTGCCGAAGGCATCGCGGAGATCGCCGAGCGTGATCTTGGAGAACTGCTGCCAGAGCTCGCGAGACTCGAGGAACTCGACCAGCTCGGCCAGCTTCACCTCGGCGGGGTTACTGAGGCCCTTGAGGGTCTCGAGCGCGCTGAGTCGCTCGAGCTCGCTGCGTCGCAGCACGAAGTCGTTGTTGTTCGCCATGGGGTGGTGTGGATTCGAAGCGGACGAAGACCGGAAGCGCGAGCGCGCTCGACCGGTCCACGCCATCCAGCGCCGCGATTCTGCGCATCCGGATCGTGTCGTGCAACCCGTCGAGCCTGCCGGTCGGCGTGTCCGAGAGAGGTATCGCCTAATGCTTCGATTTCACCCGAAGAACGCGTCTCCGTCGGCTCACGGGCGCGCGAAACGAGATCTCTTGGCCCGACAATCGACGCCGCGGTTTGCGCGATCTGGTGATGAGCTGGGGACGCACTGGGGACCGAGGCGCCCCGAATCGGAGCGCGCATTTTCGATAGCAAGCCAAGGGCCAAGCCGAGAACCTGGGTGGGCTCAGTGACATGAACAGCGTTCATGAACAGTTCTCTCGTGGTGTTTCACTCAGCACGGAATGCCGTCACGATTACAAGCCGCAGAGCCGGTTTGTGTGGATAACTCGAATCCGCGCGGATCGCCGAGTTCTTGCGGAGCCACTACATCTTGTGGTTGGGTAGCGCCCCGACCCCAACCCCTTGGGTCGGTGGTCGACGAGCTCTCGTCGCTCGCCCCCGGACCTCCGGTGGGTCAGGCTCCCAACAGCACTAGAGCCGAGGGCCCCCGCGCCCGACCTTGGCCTACTCGCTCTGCACTGCACGGATAGGCGCTCCGCACGCCCCTCAGAGCGCTCCTCAGAGCGCCCCCGCCTCACCCGTCTCAGCGCCACCCGCCCCACGCCGGGCGTGGTACCAGCACCGCCCTTCGCCATCCCCCAGCCGCCAGCCCAGCTCCTGGGCTGTCCGAGGCGAGCCCTCGCCGACTGTCCGCTCCGCGTCCGGTCGGCGCACGGATGCCCTTCAGCCCGGACGGGCTGACTAAGCCCTTCAGCCCGGACGGGCTGACTAAGCCCCTTCTCGACCTCCCCCGCCGCCACCACGACCGGACGCGGAGCGGACAGTCGGCGAGGGCTCGCCTCGGACAGCCCAGGAGCTGG
>CBFGLP010001403.1:0-2501 GCA_965649595.1 uncultured Myxococcales bacterium
GCGCAGCTTCGTGCTCTACCGCTCCGACAAGAACATCTACTGCCGCAGCGGTGCATTCGTCGACGCCAAGCTGTTCGACGAGGCCATCGCCGCCTGCAAGGCACTCTGATCCCTGCGATCCGTGGGGCGCTGCCCATACCGCGCAGCGGAGGATTCACGCCGGGTTCGATCGGCTCGGGCCTCTGCGCGCGCCGGAAGATCGCGGATGAGCGGACTGCACTCGATAGCCATAGCAAGCGCCCAGGGCGCCCTCTATCATTCCTGCCTCCCCCATCGCACATCGATTAGGGCAATCGGCCCTAATCGCCTCGTTGATCTAAAGGCAGCGGTAGGTCAGCGTATCACAGCGAATAGCTACGTTGACCCCACTCATGCAGAGATGCTACAGTGAGCCATGAGCGCACGTGCCACAAATGCCATCCTGCCCACCCGGCGCTCTCTCCGCGTCCTAGGCGCTGGCCTGACGCTAGGTTTAGCCACTTCCGCATTGGCCCCGACGAGCGGATGCCTCATCCCAGATTACTGTATCTTGATCTACGCTCACGGAACCGATTACTGCACATGGTTGGACAACGCCATGATGTGGCCGATCGGTCAACCCGACTTAGCCGAGCCTGTTCCAGTATTCGACGACGACCCTGGGCCGACCGGATGTGGTTGCTTCAACGCGGCTGAACGGAAAATCCTCGACTATGGCGTCCCACAACAACAATACTCAGAGATGTTCGCCGCGATTGAGGCGGCCGCCCGCGAGGAATGCCACTCCTCCGTCCCTGCCGGATTTGACCACAATTGCTTCATTACCGAAGGTCCCAATGCATCCGTACCCGGCCCAGCAGATAATCCAACTATCTTCAACGGGGGCCCAGGGCTGTGCTGGGGTGAATGCCACTACACCAATCCACCACCTGGAAAAGAGTGTCCCAGCCTGAACCCCTATGAGTGCGAAGATTACCTCGATGGCGACGAGGGCAACCCAGACGAAGTCGAAGGAGATAGCGATGGGACTGAAAGCGGCGGCGAGACCAGCGGCGACGAGACCAGCAGCGACGGCATCATCGCTGCCGATCACATCGTCTGCACAGGCTCTTCTTGCGACGTCGACGAAAACCTCGTAGCAATGCTCTACGATCACCCAGATATGCTAATGACCGAGAGCACCCGCCTAGTTTACGACACATCGATGAACCGATTCATTCTCACGGAAGTGGAGCCCGGCTCGCTCGCCGCGACCCTGGGGCTCCAGACGGGTGACAGAATCGAGCAAGTCAACGGCACGACGATCGACAGTGTCGATGCCGCACTTCAATGTATGGCAGAAGCCGATACAACACGCCATTTCGATCTACGAATCACGCGAGCGAGGCAATGGCTAGCCTTTACTTATCACGTAGTACCCTGAGCATCACGCTGCTCGCCAGCTCCGCGGCGCCCCTCGGCTGTGGCGACGACGTCACCTCGGTTCCCCCCGAGGAGGATCTCTCGATCGCCGAGCTCTTCGAGGCCATCCGAGAGAACTACGACCTCGTATTCAAGGAGCTCCACTGCGCGTGCCTCGTTCAAGACGATATCTATGACAGCATCGATGACTGTCGCGCGGAGGTCGGCGTCACGTTCTTTCCCCCAGAGTGGGCCGAATGTGCAACCGAAGCGGTGGCGGACCTCGAGCACGCGCGCGATTCTCTGGAGTGTCTCCTCGATCGCTGGCACGGCTACGCAACATGCATTCAACAGCGTGGCTGCGCGGCCTGGTCCTCGTGCGAGTCGACCGCCCTCGATTGCCCTGCTTTGCCGGAGGAATTCAACCAGTCCATCGAGGACGCCCAATGCCCCGGTTAGGGCAGAGCACGCCAGGCAGCCTGGAGCCTCGCTCGACTGCCCCTCACTCGAGATCGAAGTCGACCTCGTCCTCCGCCACCGGCTCCGCGTCGGCCCCCGCCATCACCCCCCGGAACAGTAGCTCGAAGTCGGCCGGGTTCGTGCTGGCCGCCAGCGCGACCTCGTAATTGACCAGCTTGCGCCGGACCAGGTGGGTCAGCGATTGGTCGAAGCTGATCATCCCATAGGGGTTCGCGCCCTCCTTGATCGCCGTGACGATCTCGTGGGTCCGCTTGGGATCGGCGATCATCTCCTGCACGCGCGGCGTGTTGATCAGGATCTCGACCGCCGGGATCATCCCGCGCCCGTCGGCGCGCGGGAGCAGCCGCTGCGACACGATCGCCCGCAGGATCGAGGCGAGCTGCAGGCGCACCGCGTTCTGCTCGTCGCCGGGGAACATCTGCACGATCCGGTTGATCGTCTCGGTCGCGTCGACGGTGTGCAGGGTCGAGAACACGAGGTGGCCGGTCTCGGCCGCGAGCATCACGGTCCGGATCGTCTCGTGATCGCGCATCTCGCCGACCAGCATCACGTCGGGATCCTGGCGCAGGGCCGAGCGCAGGGCGCCCTGGAAGGCCATCGTGTCGAACCCGAGCTCGCGCTGGTTGACGATCGAGCGCTTG
>CBFGLP010001404.1:0-10487 GCA_965649595.1 uncultured Myxococcales bacterium
CGAAGCTCGCCGATCCGCTCGGTCAGCCCGGCCCCGGGCGCGTAGACGACCACGCTCGGCAGCTCCTGGGCGCCGAACGCTGCCTGCATCGCCTGCTGCTCCTCGCTCGGATCGCTGACGTCGATCTTGATCAGCTCGTACTTGGCCAGCTCGTCCTCGACCTCGGGCTTGCTGAAGGTCTTGGCCTCGAGCTCGTGGCAGGGGTTACACCAGCTCGCGCCGAAGTCGATCAGCAAGGGCTTGCCCTCGGCATCGGCGCGGGCGATCGCCTGCTCGAGCTCGTCCATGGTCTGGACCTTCTTCCAGTCCGCGGTCAGCTCGACGTAGAGGAAGTTGTTGAGGGCCAAGATCGCGCCGAAGCTGGCGACGCTGACCGCCGCGCCCTTGATCAGCTTCTCGCTGATCGGGCCGTGGAAGCTGCGGTGGATCGCACCACCCGCGACGCCGAGCGCGAGCAGGCCGACGCCCAGCCACAGGCCCCAGCTCGGATCGATCACGAAGCTGGCGAGCGTGGGGCTGAGCGGGCGCAGGAAGTAGAAGGCCATCACGATCAGCGCGACCCCGAACACGCTCTTGACGTAGTCCATCCACACGCCCGGCTTGAACAAGCTGGCCCCGAGCGCGACCGCGAAGAAGAGCGTGCCCATGCCGAGCGCGTAGGTGAACAGCAGCGAGCCGCCATAGACGACGCCGCCTGGCTGATCGGCCGAGGCCGCGATGAACGCGAGCAGGTTGAGCAGCACCGGACCGGTGCAAGGGGCCGAGACGAGGCCGCTGACCAAGCCCATCAAGAACGCGCCGAGCGGGCCGGCTCCGCCGACGTTGCTCAGCTTGGTCTCGAGGCTCGAGGGCAGCTGCAGCTCGAACGCGCCGAACATGCTCGCCGCGAGCGCGAGCAGCAAGGCCGTGAGCGGGAGGACGACCCAGGGGTTGGCGAGCCAGGTGCCGAACCCGACCCCGTCGGCGGCCAAGGCCACGCCCACGCCGAGGCTCGTGTAGAGCACCGCCATGCCGAGCACGTAGGCGGTCGCGAGGAAGAGCGCGCGCGCCTTGCTGACCCCTTGGGCGCCAAAGATCGCGACGGTAACCGGGATCAGCGGATAGACGCAGGGGGTCAGATCGACGAGCACGCCTTGGCCGAAGGCCCAGGCGTAGCTGCCGAGACCGCCACACTCGACTGCGGTCTCGGCCAGGAGCGGTTGCACGGACAGATCCCAGGGCATGCGCCGTCAGGATACGGCAAGCGCCGAGGGTGGTTAGGGGGTGGGAGGGGTCGTGCTCGGATCGGCGCAGAGTCCGAAGCGACGCAGCTCACGCGCGCACTGCATGCGAGCGCGTGAGCTGCTCTCGGCTCCAGCCTCGCTCGGCTGTTCAGATCTCGCACGTCGGCAACGCGCCATACACCGCATCGACGATCTCGTCGTACGAGCTGTCGCAGATCGAGTGGTGAGCGAAGGGCACCCCCAAGCTCTCGCCAACCGCGGTCACGCGGACCGGGGGAATGGCCCACGCGTCGTCATCCTCGACGCAGCCCGGGCCGATGCCGAAGCTGTTTTGGAAGTCGGGATCCGTGGCCGATACGTCGGCGTAGTGGAGCTGAGAGTCGAGCCCGATGCCGTCGATCGCGAGGAAGCGGACCTCGCCGCCGGTCTCGGCCTTGCTGTCCTGGACAGCGGCGAGGAAGTCGGCGTAGCGGCTCGTCGGGTGCATGACCGCCTGGTCCGGCGAGGTCGGCTGACCGTCGACTCCCTTGTGGGCCGCGACGCAGGCGTCGAACTCGGGTCCTTCGCCCGTGCACTCGACTCCGGCGTTCCAGCAGATCGCGCTGGTCGGGACGGCGGAGTTGGGATCGGACCAGAACACCCTGTCGCCGTCGGGATCGAAGATGTCCGCGAAGTCGCTCTGGTACGAGCAGTCCTCTTCGTCGGTCAGCAGGACCACCAGCAGATTGGCGTCGTCGCGGATGAAGCCGAAGTTCGACTCACCCATCGTCACCGAGCGCTGCATCGCGAGGTACATCGACTCGAGCGGCTGCTCGAAGCCGCAACCAGTGACGCCCTGCGGGAGCAGGCAGGGCGCGGCCTGCTGGGCGGTGAGGCCGTCTGCGAGGTTGAGCTGGCCGTCGATCCGCTCGATCCACGGGCGTGACTTGGGGGTCGGATCACCAGCGACGCTGGTCGGCAGCGTCGCGATGTTGCCCTCGTACTCGCACACGTCGAGGCAGGCCTCCTGCGTGACGTCGAGCGTGGCGCCGACGAGCACGAACTCGTCGAGGCGCGAGCGACACGACGAGAGCTGGAGCTTGCCTGCTTCCGGCGTCGTGGCCCCGGCGGCGCACCAGATGTTGCCGTTGTCGGTCGTGGTCACGCCGATCCGCCAATCGAAGCCCACCTCCTCGAGCAGGTCGATCATCTGACCCGCGACCGCCGCCAGCCGGGCCTGACGGTTGCCCATCGAGCCGGAGTTGTCGACGACGAAGAGCACGTCGAGGCCGTTGGCGCACAGCGGCTCGCTGGTATCACCCGACTCTTCGTCGTCGGTGTCGGGGCCGTCGGAGCTGGTGTCGGCCTCGTCGGAGCTGGTGTCGGCCTCCTCCGAGCTGCCGTCGCTCATCGACTCGTCGTCGCCTTCGTCGGTCTCGTAGAGGTCGTCGGCGCCAGCGTCGAGCTGGCCGTCGATCTTCACGACGCAGCCCGGGTTGGTGACGAGGGTCAGGCCGAGCAGGACGCTCGACGGCATGATCGGGAGCGAGTTACGAAGTCGGTCGTGCATCATGTCGATGGATGTCCGGGCCCGCGGAGCTTCGTCACCAACACGCGTGATCGATGCGGTCGAGCTCTGGCGAGTCGGGGTCGCGCGCGCGCAGGGCCGCGACCTCGCGCTCGGCTTGCTCGGCTCGATCGAGCCGACACAGGCTCGACACCAAGCCGGCCACGCGCTTGCCCTCGAGCTCGATCGGGAAGCTGCCTTCGAGCAGGACGAGCGCTCGCTCCGGCTCGTTGGCGATCAGGTGCTCGCGTGCGCGTCGCAGCCGCTCGTAGGCTCGCTCGCGCGAGTCGGACACAGGCCGGCTCCGCTTCGCGGTCGGCGTGCTCGCGGTGATGATCAGCGCTTCGTCGGCGAGCAGATCGCCAGCTAGGTGAGCCTCGATCGGTGGAGCCTCGGCGACGAGCGATCGGTCGAGGGTCGATCGGCTCGACCGCTGGATCGACGAGGGCTCGATCGACTCGGCCTCGGCGTCGCGCTCCAGGCTGGGTAGCGAGACGCTCAGGCCGAGCACCGCCGTGGCGCTCACGGCCAACCCGACGGCCAGCTTGGTCAGCCCCAGCTTGCCGAGCACCAGTGAAGCTCCGAGCAGGCGCGGGCTCCCGAGGCTCGCGAGCAAGAGCGCGTGGGTTCGTCGTCGCGCGCCCGCGGGCGGCTGCTCGGCTCGCTCGCGCAGGATCGAGGTCACGGCTCCGACCTCTCGTCGCGACAAGCCGATTCCAAACTGCTCGGCGAAGCTGTGCCGAGCCGCGCGCAAGCGCGAGCTCGCCGTGTTGGCCTTGATCTCCAGCGCCTCGGCGATCTCGTTGCTCGTCATGCCCTCGAGCTCGGCGAGCACGAACACGGCTCGCTTGTCCGGGTCGAGCTGATCGAGGAAGGCCTGCAAGCGCTGCTGAGCGAGCAGCTGCTCGGCCCAGGCGACGGGCTCGACGCTATGGGGCGGCTGCTGTAGCGAGAGCGCGTCGAGCCGTCGCCGGTGCCGTCGCTCGCCCCGCGAGCGGTTGCGCAGCACGTTGCGGAGGATCCCGAACAACCAAGTGGTGGGGCGGACCGCGGGATCGAGGGTGGCGAAGCGTCGGTAGGCGATCGCAAAGGTGTCTTGCAGGACGTCGTCGAGATCGGCATCGCTCGCGCCGAGCCGCCGAGCGCAGCGCCAGGCGAACGCGTAGTGCTCGCGGTACAGGGCCTCGAAGGCGGGGGCGAGGCGGCGCTGACCCCCGACTGGGGCGCGGCGAGGGCGAAGCTCACGCACCCATTCCTCGGCCTCGGCCTCGGCCTCGGCCTCAGGCTGGAAAAAATCCTCGTTTCGTTCTTGCTCGCTCACCGGGGCGTTCGTGGATGTCCAGGGTCTTGGATCTTCGTCACGGCAACCGAATTTCGAGCCCGAGACGCCCGCGGGCGGTCGAGAACGGCATTACGTAGCGACTCTCGGGAGCTTCTGTCCAAAAGGTCGGTCGGGCCAGGTTGATCGCCGCGCCGAGGTCGACGACGAGGGCAACCCGCCTCTCCAGCACGATCGCCAGCCCGAATTCGCCAGCCAACCAGACGAAGGGTTGGCGGAGAACGCGAGCGGACTCGACGCCTGCGCCCTGCGCTCGGACCCAGCCGCCCCCGATGGCACCGCAGGCGCGTAGCTCGACTCGCCTCCAGCGAGGGACGCCGCAGGGGTGCAGCGCGAGCTCGGCCGCTCGGAGATCGCCTCCAACCTCGCCACTGCGAAAGCGTCCAGCGAACCAGCCCGCCGCGTCGAGCTCGAGCCGAAACGCCCTTCGCTCGACACCGAGGCCGCCCCGGACGCCGGGGGAAGGGTTCGGGAACAGCCCGATGGCCAAGCCTGCGCTGGCGAGCAAGAGGGCGCGGGCGGTGGCCGGACCGGGGATCAGGCGTGGGCGATCACGATGGTCGCTCGCCGGGCGCTCGTCGGTCACGGCAACGATCGGGCCGAAGTCGTGGGTTGGATCGAGCGTAGGCAAGAGCGGCTGATCCAAGGTGCGATCGAGGGCCTCGACTCGTGGCTCGGCTCGTGCCGCGAGTGGTGGCCCACCGACGTCCGGTTCGGCCGATCGCGACGACCTCAGTGGCTGGCGAGATCCCTGGTGAGGTCGCTGGATCGGCACGGGCGGACGGGGCAGGGGCGCTTCGGTGGGCCCGCTGGTAGGGCCGAGCGCGAGCGGATCGATAGCGATCGCGGCCAACCCCGCCGCGATCTCGCTCAACGCCGCGCAATCCGATCCATCGATCACGTGGCGCTCCGGTCGGCCAACGGCTCGTCGCACCTCGAGCTCGAGCCGAAACCCGCTGCCATGCGGGCGCACGGTTGCTCTCACCCCTACGCCGTCGTCCTGCTCGTCCAGCGGTCGGCCGAGGTAGCGCTCGGTCGCGGTCCGCAGCTCGTCGTCACCAGGGCACGCGAGCGGTGCTTCCCAGGTGATGTCGGCTCCTGGCGAGCTGACCGAGACGCTCGCTGGACCAAGGTCGTGGGCCTGCCCCGACGGCGAGGCGGCCACGAGGGCGGCCGAGAGCAGCGCGCCGGGAACCATGCGTGTGCCATAGCAGGGTCGCTCCCGCTGGTCGAGCGGAGTCAGTAGGCTCATGCGCTCGACTCGGTGGGGGAGTCGAGCACGTTGGCGACGGCGTCCTCGAGCCGCTGGGCGAGCGGGTGAGCTTCGAGGTACGTACGGATCTGCCGGCGACGGGCCGCGAAGTGGATCGAGCCCTTCGGCCCGGACGGGCCGATGAAGCCCTCCAGGGCGAGCGCGCGCACGTCGTCCGCGATGCTCGCGGCGAGCTCGGCGATCTCGACCAGCTCCGGGCGCTCGGAATCGAATGTAGGGATCGGCAGATTCCACAGGTGCTTGTGAATGTCGCGTTCGTCCTTTCCATAAGACATGATCGGTCGCGCCCGCGCGGTCAAAGTGGTGGAATTGAGGACTCCGCACAAATAGTGCGCTTCATCGATCGTCGCGACATCTGCCCAGTAGAGCGAATGATCAATCCGTGCGAGCGGATCGGCGATGATCGCCGCACATACGTGCATGCCCGATTTTGGATAGACGACCCGCAGCGGACCAGCGGGTGATTGGGCGCGCAGCTTGCCGTGATAATCCAGCTGATCGGCGAGGCTCAATCGCTCGCTCGTGCGGTGGGCGTTCCACAGCCGCTCGGCCTCGCGCCACCAGGCCGCGAGCCCTGGGGGCAGCTCCGCGTCGAGATCGGGCAGCAGCGCGGTGGCGGCTGGTAATAGGCGATGAGGGAGGACGTGCTCGCCGAGGTAGACCGGCCGTAGCCCCACGTCTTCGACGACCCCCGCGAGCGAGGGGAGGCTCTTCCAGGGCAGCTTCTCGTTGGCGGACCGAAGCGAGCAAACCGCCGAGCATCCCGCGGGGACGCTGCTGCTGGGGGGCTGTCGCTCGACCAAGAACAGCACCCGCGGGACGATCGTCGCGCCCTGACGAAAGCGGGCGCGGTAAGCCGAGCTGGCCTCGTCGGCGAGCACCAGGGGCGCTGGCGCGCGCTCGAGTGTCGACTCAGCCCGCGACCACGCGTCGACGTCCGCGGGCACGCGCCCGATCCATCGCTCGGCCTGCGTCGGCATGGCCTCGCTGGTCGCCGCTCGGGCTCCGAACACGACCGCCGCCGCGCGGGGAAAGAAGTGCGGACGCAGGCGGCGAAGGTCCCAGGGGCGCGTGAAGGCGACTCGTGCTCCACCGAGCTCGCCCGAGCGAAAGCCGGCGAACTGGGCTCGATCCAGCGCCGCGTTCGGCATCACGAACGCGAACCGACCTCCCACCTCCAGGTGCGAGCACACGACCCGAGCGACGAATAGCGCCGAGAGATCCTGGTGGGTCGCCTGGCTCGCCCCTCGCCACAGACCCCGCGCCTCGCTCTGCGCCCGAAAGCTGGCCTGCTGAGTCGCGTCCATGTAGCGGTAGGCGAGCCAAGGCGGGTTGCCGATCAGCAGGTCGACGGGCTCGGGCGCGCTCGTCATCGCGTCGGCGAGCCGCACCGGTGGCGCGAAGGATTCTCGCTCGGGGTGCACGAGTCGCTCGCGGCCGAGCGCGAGCAAGTAGGTCACCTTCGCCAGCGCGACGGCGACTGGGTGCAGATCGATGCCCCGCACCCGCCCGACGAGCTCGGCGATCGCGGCGGGCTCGGGCTGGTTGGCCGCGAGCATGCGTCGCAGCGCGTGAAACAAGAACGTCCCCGAGCCGCACGAGGGATCGAGCACGCGCTGCTCGTGCGGCGCGTCGATGACCTCGTCGACGATCGCTTCGGCCAGCCAGTCGGGCGTGTAGAACTCGCCGAGCTGCTTGCGCAGGTCGGCGGCGACCAGCGAGTGGTGGAGGACCTTGAGCAGGTCGTGCTCGACGTGGGCCCACTCGAAGCGCGCGATCGCGTGGGCGAGCGGGCGCAGGCACGCGCTCGCGCCCGGGAGCGAGCCGAGCCAGTCGAACACCTCGGTCTCGCCGACACCTTCGATGCCGCGCTGCGCGAGCGCCTGGCCAGCGAAGAGCTCGGCGGGATCGATCGTCGCGCCATCGATGTCGAGCAGCGTGTGCGCGACGAGCAGGGCCGCGGCGACCAAGAGGCCGTGAGCGACGAACAGCTCGTCGTCGTCGACGAACGAGCTGCCCGAGCAGGCCCGCAAGCGCTCGGCCCACACGCTTCGCTTGCGAGCGACGACCGGATCTCCGCGATGCTGGCCGAGCAGCTCGGTCAGGCGCTCGCGGGCGAGCGCGTGCGCTCGACTGCCGAGCCCGAGCTCCTCGCGGATCGCCCGTGGCGTCGGCTCGAGCTTGGCCATCGACGCTCAGACCTCGGTCAGCGGCGTCCCGACCGAGCGCGCGAGCTTGGCCACCGCGGTGTTGCGGCGCATGATCGCCTCGAAGTGCTTGAACTCGAACTCGGCCCACTGCGTGAGGGCCTTGCGCATCTGCTCGAAGTTGCCCGCGCCGACGCTGCTGCTGGCCTGCTCGGACACGACCAGCTTCCAGGCCTTCTCGCGGGCGATCTCGGTGAAGCGCATGCGCTGCTCGGCGTCGACGACCTCGCGGTAGGCGTTCTCGACCTCGAGTGAGAGCAGGGCCCTCGCCGCCTCGCGCTGGTACTCGGCTTCGCGTCGCTCGGCCCGGGCCTTTTGCAGGCGGAACACGTCGTTGTGAAAGCCGAGGTCCCACGAGAGCGCGAGCCCGAAGTAGACCGTCGTGTAGTTGAGGCGGTTGCCGTAGTAGAGCGTCCGCATGTCGCGGTCGACTCGGTTGGCGTAGCCGTAGCCGAGCCGCACGACCGCGCCGAGATCGGGCAGGAAGTTGGTGCGCGCCAGCTTCTCTTGCAGCTTGCGAGCCTTCACGCCCGCGTCGGCCATGCGCGCCTCGGGGCGGTTCTTCATAGCGAGGCCGATGTAGTGATCGAGCTCGGCGAGGCCGCCGTGGACCGGCTCGGGGGCCAGCTCCTGATCGACCACGTCGAAGTTGGCCGGGGCCGCGTTGCCGGCGATCGTCCACAGGGCCGCGAGCGCCTGCGACTCGATCAGCCTCGCCTCGCGCATGCGGTCGGCCAGCTCGATCTCGCCGATCTCGAGGCGGGTGAGATCGTCGGGATCGCGGTCGAGGTTGACGTCGGCCGGATCGGCGTCGAACGCCTCGACGCCGCCCGGTCCGAGCCCGAGGTCCTTCTCGATCTTCTCGCGCTCTTGCTGAACGATCTTCCACGCCTCGGTCAGGATGTCGATTGTCTCGCGCGCGAGCTGCAGGGCCGAGAAGGCCTGATAGATGCGCAGCAGCGTCTCGTGCTCGGTCGCGAGCTTCTGCAGCTCGGCGAGCTCGACGGCGACCTTGGCGAGCTGCTGAGCGGTGACAATCTTGCCGAACGTGGTGATCGGCGCGACGAAGTCGGCCTGCATGCGCAAGGAGATGCCGGCCTTGCCGATCCGCTCGAAGTAGCCGCTCGCGGTCTGGATGTCGACGATGTCGGTGCCGTCGACCGGGTCACCAGTCGAGCGGCAGAACTGAAACGAGAACGGCCCGGACTCGCCTTGCAAGGTCACGTCGTCGCAGCTGATCGCTGCGCCAGGCGTGAGCACGGCCGAGGCGGAGATCGTCGGGACCCAGGCGAACTTGGCCAGCCGCAGCTGGGCCTCCATCGCCTCGATGTGCTCGTCGGCTGCTTTGACGTAGGGGTTCTCCAGCGCGTAGCGGATGATCTGCTCGCGGGTCAGCTGCGGAGCACCTGCGGGGCGCGGGCCGTAGGAGTCATCGCGCGCGGAGGGGGGCAGCTCGAAGATGGCGCGGATCGGATCGCTGGCGTCGGCGATCCCCCGCTGCCCGTCGAGCTGCTTGGGAGCTGCCGAGCGATCCTCGGCGGCTTTGGGGATCGGCGACGCGGGGGGCACGGTGTCCTGCGCCTCCTCGGGTCCCTCGACCGGGCCCTTGGCGCCGGCGTCTCGATCGGGTGGCGCCGCCTGGGCGTCGAAGGCCCACACGAGCAGCCCGAGTGCGAAAGCGCCGAGCGAGGGGAGTCGCCGCATCGGCCAACCCGTACAATGCGGCTTCGAGCCAAGCAAGCGTTGCGTTGCGGGTTCCGACTCGGGTTGTAAGGTAGGCGCGTGCCCGCCCAGGTCCACCACTTCGTCCTGTCCGACTCGCCTCGCCAGGCTCGTGCGATCGTCCGTGTTCGTGGGGATGACGCGTCCCGTTTTCTCCAGGGCCTGCTGACCGCCGATGTCGGCCTCCTCACTGCCCAGCGGGCCCGGCCCGCCGCGCTGCTGACCGTGAAGGGCAAGATCGTCAGCGAGGTGATCCTGCTCGGCGAGGGCGACCAGCTCGACGCGCGCAACCCCGACATCGCCTTGTTGATCCCGCGCGAAGTCATCGACTCGGTTCAGACCCAGCTCGAGGAGCACGTGATCATGGACGACGTCGAGCTCGAGCGGGTCGAGGCCGAGGTCGCGCTCTGTTGGGCCGCCGACGAGCCCCCCTTGGTCGAGGCGCTCGGCGCTGGGATCCAGCGCTACTTCACCACGCACCCGGCACCTGGCGTGCTGCTCATCGGGCCGCGTCCAGCCTTGCTCGACGCGCTCGCGGCCCTCGGCAGCGAGGCCGTCGACCACGACCGGTTCACGGCCCACCGGATCGTGCACGCGCGGCCCGGCTGGGGCCACGAGCTCTTGCCCGATCACTTCCCGCCCGAGGTCGGCTTCGTCGACGCCGTGTCCTACGACAAGGGCTGCTACCTCGGACAAGAGCCGCTCTCGCGCATTCACAACCGCGGCCACGTCAATCACGTGATGGTGCGGGTCGAGGCGAGCGCGCGGCCGAGCGGGGAGGCCCCGATCGAGCTCTTGGCCGAGGCCGCGAAGATCCCCGAGGTGGGTGAGTGGACGAGCTGGGCCAGCGGTGACGAGCGGATCATCGGGCTCGCCGTGGTCAAGCGCCGAGTCGCCGAGCCGGACACGATGTTGCGGACCGCAGAGGGCATCGAGGTCCGCGTGACCTCGACCGCGCTCGGCGACGATCCCGGCTCACCGGGACGAAAGACCACCGCGACCGTGCAGCTCGGCGGTAAGCGCTGACGGCCGTCAGCGGCAAAGTGCAGCCGCC
The DNA here is from genome assembly GCA_965649595.1 of uncultured Myxococcales bacterium. Taxonomy (GTDB): domain Bacteria; phylum Myxococcota_A; class Polyangia; order Nannocystales; family Nannocystaceae; genus Plesiocystis. Next base: position 10,365 of record CBFGLP010001404.1, read on the forward strand.
TGCGGGGGGCTAAAAAGCCCCCCACCGGGGGGCCAAGCGGACGACTGCGAACCCGAAACCAGCCCACCGAGCGCGCAGCGAGCTCGCGGCCGCGAAGCGGCCGTGCGTGGCAAAGTGCACGCC
>CBFGLP010001405.1:0-12982 GCA_965649595.1 uncultured Myxococcales bacterium
AGAGGAAGCCTTCGCCGTCCCAGCGCAGCAGGTAGCCATTGTGGTTTCGATAGCGCGTGGGCACCTGGCTGGCGGTGCCGAGGACGACGAGCTCGCGGACGGACATGGGAGGCTCCGACCCGGCCGGATGCCGGGGCGCGCAGCATAGCCGCTGTGGCGCGCCGGGGTAGCTGGTTCGTGCGGGCTTCGTGTGTGGACGCGCCGTGATCGGCGGACGTTCGCGGGGCTGGGCGTATCATTCGGCGGAGGAGCTCGTAGAGCTACTCAGCGAAGAGCGACATGAGCGAGCGCAGGATTGAGGTCGACGTAGCGATCATCGGAGCAGGCACCAGTGGGATGGTCGCCCGCCGACAGGCGCTCGCGCACGGGGCCGCGCGCGTGGTCATGATCGAAGGCGGGGTCTACGGCACCACCTGCGCACGGGTCGGGTGCATGCCCTCCAAGCTGTTGATCGCGGCGGCCGAGCGGGCCGAGCAGGTGCGCTCGGCCGGGCAGTTCGGGGTCGTCGTCGACGAGGTCGAGATCGACGGCGAGGCGGTGATGCGACGAGTCCAGCGCGAGCGCGATGGGTTCGTGGGCTACGTGGTCGAGTCGATCGAGCGGCTCCCGGCCGAGCAGAAGCTGCGCGGGTGGGCGCGGCTGACCGGGCCCAACGAGCTGGTCGTCGAGGGACCCGTCGACCCGTCCGGGCTGAAGGGGACCGTGCAGGTCCGCGCCGAGGCGATCATCGTGGCGGCTGGCAGCTCGCCCCTGATCCCGCCACCGCTGCGGGAGCTCGGCGATCGCCTGTTGACCAGCGACAGCGTGTTCGATCTGCCTCGGCTGCCGCGCTCGCTCGCGATCGTCGGCAACGGCGTGATCGGGCTCGAGCTCGGTCAGACCATGCGGCGGCTCGGCGTCGAGACCAGCGTGCTCGACATCGGCGAGCGCATGCCCTTGGTCCGCAGCGATGTCATGCAGGCCGAGGCCCACCGGCTGTTCGCCCACGACCTCGATCTCCAGCTGCGCATTCGCGATCTCGTGGCCACGCGCAGCGACGAGGGCGTGCGGCTGCGCTGGCACGTGGGGGAGGAGGCGCGCGAGGGCCAGTTCGAATGGGTGCTCGCGGCCGCCGGGCGGCGGCCCAACCTCGAGCGCCTCGATCTCGGCAAGGCTGGGATCACGCTCGACGAGCGCGGGCGTCCGCTCGACTGGGATCCGCGGACCATGCAGATCGCCGACACGCCGATCTTCATGGCCGGAGACGTCACCGGTGATCGGCCCGTGCTGCACGAGGCAGCGGCCGAAGGTCGGATCGCGGGGATCAATGCGGCGCGCTGGCCCGAGGTGCGGGCGCACGTCCGCTTCGTGCCGATCTCGATCATGTTCACGGACCCGCAGGTCGCGGTCGTCGGCGAGATCCCGCAGGCTGAGGGCGAGGGCCAGCGCTGGGAGGTCGGCGAGGTCGACTTCGGCGATCAGGGACGCGCGCGCGTGATGGCCGAGGACCGCGGGCGCGTGCGCGTCTACGCCGACGCGTGTGGCCAGCTGCTGGGGGCCGAGCTGATCTGCCCCCGCGCCGAGCACATGGCCCACCTGCTCGCGTGGGCGATCGAGCAGCGGCTCTCCGTCCATCGCCTGCTCGAGATGCCCTACTACCACCCGGTGGTCGAGGAGGGCCTGCGCACGGCGATCGCGGATGCGGCGAGCAAGCTCAAGCTCGCAGGCAAGCTGCGGCCGCTCGACTGTGGCCCGGGGGCCTAAGGGGCCTTTTATTACCCCCCGCAGGTATCGTGCACTCAGCCACGCACGGCCGCTACGCGGCCGCGAGGTCGCTAGCGACCTCGGTGGGCTGGTTCCGGGTTCGCAGTCGTCCGTCTGGCCCCCCAAGGGGGGCTTGGTCCGTCTCCGCGACGGCGTGCACCTGGCTTGGTGACCGCGGTGGGCCTCCGGTGGGGGGAAACGGCTGCGGCTTCTGCTTCTGCGTCCGCTACTGCTACCGTGCGCGCAGGACTAACCCAGCATGACTACCCTGCAGCGCAGCACGACCCTGCCCCGGCTCTCGAGCCTCGCCCTCCTCACCTTGCTGGCCAGCTCCGGCTGTAAAGGCGAGGAGCAGAACGACGACGAGGTCGGCGACACGGGCAGCGAGAGCGACACGACGGGCGATGGTGACGGCGATCCGACCGAGACGGGCGACGGCGACGGTGATCCGACCGAGACCGCGACCGACACGGGCGAGACCGCGGACACGACCGAGGCCGAGACCGAGACTGGCGACGGAGACGGCGACGTTCCGCCTTGCCCCTACGCGCCAGTCGATGGTGATCCGGCGTTCGGCCTCGAGGTAGTCGCCGAGGGGCTCTCGGCGCCGACCTTCGTGATCGGCCACCCGAACCAGCCGGACCGCCTCTACGTGACCGAGAAGGGCGGCGCGATCAAGATCATCGAGCCTGGCTCGACCTCGGCCAACCCCACGCCCTTCCTCGAGCTCGCGGTCAACGACTTCTCCGAGATGGGCGTGCTGTCGATGGACTTCCACCCGGACTTCCCCGACGACCCGCGCGTCTACGTGCACTACAGCCCCGAGGGGCCACTGCTCACCCGGATCTCCGAGTTCACGCTCGACAGCAACAACCCCGACATCGCCGACCCCGCCTCGGAGCGGATCATCTACGAGAAGGAGCAGTCGCAGGCCAACCACAACGGCGGCCAAGTCACCTTCGGTCCGGACGGCTACCTCTACTTCTCGATCGGTGACGGCGGCGAGCAGGGCGATCCGACCAACGACGCGCAGACGCTGAGCACCCACTACGGCAAGGTGATGCGCGTCGACATCACGCCGAGCGGCAACCTCGAGTACACGATCCCCGCCGACAACCCGTTCGTGAACAACCCGGAGGCGTTGCCGGAGATCTGGGCCTACGGGTTCCGCAACCCCTGGCGGTTCAGCTTCGACTCCGCGACCGACGTGATGTACCTCGGCGACGTCGGGCAGAACGCGTGGGAGGAGATCGACATCGTCATGGGCGGTGGCAACTACGGCTGGCGGCCGATGGAGGGCAACCACTGCTTCGCGCAGGACGACTGCGATACCTCGGCCGGCCCCAACCAGGAGAACGCGGACGGCTACATCGCGCCGATCCACGACTACGGTGGGGCCAATCGCTCGGTCTCCGGTGGTTACGTCTATCACTCGTGCGAGGTGCCGGGCTGGGACGGGCGCTACTACTTCGCCGACTACGTGCTCGGAGATCTCTACGCGCTGATCTGGGACGGGACCAACGTCGATTACCTCGGCGTTCAGGACGAGCCGCAGAACATCGTCAGCTTCGGGACCAACGCGTGGGGTGACGTCTATGTGGTGGAGGCCAACATCGGCTTCCAGCCGCCGCACCCGGCGAACTCGCGGATCTTCCGGATCTCGCCCCAGTAGCGAGTGGCGGCGGGCCCTCGAACGAGGATTTCGAGCCTCGATCGAGGGCTCGCTTTTGTTGAACAGTCTCGGATTGATCCGAGATCATCGATTCTTTCGCGCGAAGAATCGCGCGACGCCCGGTAGGAAGTCCGGGTGCTCGAGCACGCTGCGGCCGTGCTCGTATTCGTTGTCGAGCGCCCGCTCGAGCGACATGCTCCACTGCTCGTAGCTCGACAGCCGATCTTCCCGCATGCACCGCTGGGGCAGCGCGGAGAGATCACGGGCGAGCTGCTTGGCGACGCTCAACGCCTCGCCGGGATCGCAGAGCCGATTCACCAGCCCGATCGCGCGGGCCTCGTCGCCGCTGACCTCGCGGCCCGTGAGGATCAGATCGAGCGCGTGCGCATGCCCAATCAACCGGGGCAATCGAATCGTGCCGCCATCGATCAGCGGGACGCCCCAGCGACGACACAGCACGCCGAACACGGCATCGCGCGCGGCGACCCGCAGGTCGCACCACAGCGCGAGCTCGAGCCCACCGGCGACCGCCCAGCCTTCGATCGCGGCGATCACCGGCTTGCCCAGCAGCATGCGCGTGGGGCCCATCGGTCCGTCGCCCTCACGCTCGACCCGATTGGGTGAGCCGCCGTGGATCGCTTGGAGATCCGCGCCGGCGCAGAAGCACCCGCCCGCGCCGGTTAGCACCGCGACGTCGAGCTCGGGGTCGGCGTCGAAGCGGCGAAACGCGGCGGCGAGCTGGTCTGCGGTCGGGCGGTCGACGGCGTTGCGCCGCTCGGGGCGATCAATAGTGACGATCGCGACACGATCCTCGGTCTCGAAGCGCACGGTCCCGCGAGTTGGCGGAGGGTGCTCGCTCATGCCAACGATCTTGGGTGTGAGGGTCCCTCGTTCGCAAGCAGAGCTTGCGGTATAGAAGCGGCAAGGATGAGCCCGGAGCCGATCACCCTCGACCAGCTCTCCGTGTTCCTGGCGATCGTCGAGACCGGCAGCTTCTCGGGGGCTGCTCGTCGGCTCTCGCGGGCCCAGTCGGCGGTCAGCTACGCGATCGCCAACCTCGAGCGGCTGCTCGAGCTCGAGCTCTTCGATCGAACCGGACGCAAGCCGATCCTCACGGACGCCGGCCGGGCGATGCTCGAGGAGGCGCGCAAGGTCAACGATCAGGTCGATCGGCTGCTCGCGCGTGCTCGACAGCTGCGCGAGGGCGTCGAGCCCCGCCTCGCGGTCGCGGTCGACGTGTTCTTCCCGACCTCGCTGCTCTTCGACGCGCTCGCGGCGTTTCGTCAGCGCTACCCGACCGTGCCCCTGCACTTGCGCACCGAGGCGCTCGGGGCCGTCGCGCAGCTGGTCGCGGACGGCAACGTGTCGTTCGGCGTGAGCGAGCCGCTGCCCGAGTTCCCGGCTGGGCTCGAGCGACGGCCGCTGTGGCCGATCCAGCTCGTGACCGTGTGTGCGGCTGGGCATCCGCTCGCACGCGAGAGCCGGGACAGCCCGCTCTCGCTCGCCGAGCTGCGGCCGCACACCCAGCTCGTGCTCACCGACCGCTCGCCCTTGACCGACGGCGTCGACATGTCGGTCGCGGGCGACAACAACTGGCGGCTCGCCGACCTCGCGGCCAAGCACGCGTGCCTACTGGCGGGGTTCGGGTGGGGCAACATGCCGCTGCACATGGTCGATGACGATCTCGCGGCGGGTCGCTTGGTTCGTCTGACGGTGCGCGAGTGGGGGAGCGATCCCTATCCCGTCGACATGCTGTTGATCCACCGCGCCGCCGCGCCGCCCGGGCCCGCGGGGCGCTGGTTGATCGAGGCGCTGACCGAGCGCCGTCCGGGCTGAGCTGGCTTCGTCAGCCCGTCCGGGCTGAGGGGCTGCTAGCCGTTGTCGATCGGCAGGTCGGGGCAGATCTTCGCCATCGGCGGAGTGTTCGACCACACGCAGACCTCGTCCTTGGGCTTGTCGGGCGCAGCACAGCAGGGCAGGTCGGGCACGCCCTCGCCTTCGCAGCGAGAGCCAGGGCCGAGGCAGCAGGCGAGGCTGGCGGGATCGACCTCGCCGGGCGAGATGTCGTCGGGCAGCTCGAAGCCCTTGCAGCCGTCCTGACACTCGAAGTCGCAGCGGACGCTGGCGTTGGGATCGAAGGGCGCCTCGAGACAAAGCGGTCGGCAGTAGGCGGCGAGCTTGTCGGGATCGGCCGCTTGTCCGTCGCAGATCTCGGCGGCGAAGTTGGCCGATCCGGTCGGCGCCACGAAGTCGGAGTAGGGGCCGTCGAGCACTCCGTCGCCACAAAAGCCGCACTCGTTGCGACCGTAGAGGCACTGCTGGGAGCAGCCGCTGATCGTGCCCGAGCTGTACCCATCCTTCTCGATGTCGACCGCGGTCAGAGGGAAGTAGCCGCAGGCGATCAGCGGGGCGAACGCCCCCGAAGAGGGCACGCACTCGTTGAACGACTGCGCGATGTAGCAGACGTGGCCGCGCGGACAGTCGAAATCGCTCTCGCAGTTGCCGACTGGATCGCACTCTTCATTGCCGGTGACGATCCCATCGCCGCACTTCTCCGGGCAGCCATCGAAGTCGAGCGTGCAGTTGGCCCGGCACTCGACCTTGTTCTGGCCGGGTCCGTCGTTCTGGGGGCAGGTCGCGTCCTGGAGGTCGTTGCCGTCGCACTGCTCGTTGCCCGCCGCGACGCCGTCGCCACAGACGTTGCACTGGGCTTCGTCGTCGCGGATCGTGCAGGTGATCGGATCACAGGTCGCGTCGGCCGGAAATCCGAGCGCGCGGCAGGCATCGATGTGGCGGGCGTCGGGATCGGCGGGATCGCACTCCTCGCTCTCGGCGACATAGCCATCGCCGCAGGAGAAGCGCTGATCGAGATCGAGCAGGCAGCCCGCGCCTACGCCGAGCGAGCCGCCGAACAGCGCCGCGGCGAGCCAGGAGCGGCGCATGGGTGAGGCGCTTCTCACCCCGACAGCGTAGCAAAGCCCGCCGTAGTGCTCAGCCAAATCAGCCTCGAAGGGTCGGTGGCACTACGGCGGGGGAAAATTTCGGGTCCTGGGCGGCTAGCCCAGGACCCGCGGCGCTAGAGCACCGATGGGTCGGCCGATCACTCGAGATCGTAGGCCTTGAGCTTGCGATAGAGGGTGGTCTTGCCGATGTGCAGCAGCCGGGCGGCCTTGCGCTTGTTGCCCCGCGCGTAGTTGAGGGCTCGCTTGATGGCTTCCTTCTCGGCTTCCTCGAGGCAGAGCCGCCGCTCTGGCGACTCGACCCGCACGCGCTGAGCGTCGCGCAGGTGCAGCGTGGACGGGAGGTCGCGCAGCTCGATCTGCTCGGTGGTCCCGACCGCGATCGCCTGCCGGACGACCTGCTCGAGCTCGGTCACGTTGCCGGGCCAGGGGTAGCTGCGCAGGCAGTCGAGCGCGCGGTCGGTGATCCCACCGACCGGACGCCGCGAGGGCGTCTCCTGAATGATCTTCATGACCAGCAGCTCGAGGTCCTCGATGCGCTCGGCCAGGGTCGGCAGCTCGATCCGAATGCCGCACCAGCGCACCACCTGCGGGTGCAGCCGCCGCTTGCCCTCCTCGCTCTCGGGGTCGAGCCGCGTGCCGATGATCAGCCGGCTCAGGCCCGTCGCGCCCGGCAGCCGGGCTTGCTCATCGAGCTCGAGCTGCTCGAGCGGAGAGAGGTAGGCGAAGTCACCGACCCGGATCACGCGACCTTCGGGGCTCAGCTCGACCGGCTCGAGCTTGGGCACCTCGCCGCCGCCGAAGTGGTGAAGGATCTCCGCGACGACCCGCTTGCCGGTGCCCGGTCGACCGATGATCAACACCGGAAGGTTGCTGCGGACGGCTCGGTGGACCTGCGCCTGTACGCGACGGGTCGCTGCCGAGTGGCCGAGGAACACCGGACCAGGCTCACGCAGACGCGCTTCAGCGATCGGCTCGGCGAGCTCGGGGCCAGGAAGTTCGTCGGTCATACGGGGGCGCTCGGGGAAGCGATCGTTCGGCATCGTCGTCGTCTCTGTCTCCTCGGCATCCCTAGTAAGGTGTTCTGCTCGCGCTGCCAGGGGTCGTTTTCGATTTACGTGCATCTTCGCTCCCCGACACCGAGAGCCGTCACTGACCCGAAGACCGAAAATCGACGTCATCGGAACCGTGTGGGGTTTTGGCGAGGAGGCACTCGTGCGGCGCGACGTGCATCCCTTGGTTGGGCACCGAGCGAGGCGGTGAACGCAACACGAAAATCCCTCGCCGCCGGCGCTGATCGAGCGAGTCGATCCCCAGCATGGGCCGGTGCATCCGTGAGCCAACCCCACGGAATCACGCTCACTTCGATGCAGGCGGCTTCCGTACACGCCGCTTCACTTCCCTATCGCGCCACGCTCGGAGAAGAGATAGGGTGCTCACCCCACCAGGACCGAAAGGAACCCGAGACCCGATGAAGAAGCTCCTCACCACCGCCAGCCTCTGCCTGACCTTCGCCTTCGCTCTGACGGCGTGCAAAGCATCGGAGGCCGACTGCGAGAAGCTTGGCGACAAGATCGTCGAGCTCACCATCAAGGACGCCAAGGATCAGGGTCTGCCCGAGGATCTCCTCAAGTCCGCCGCCGAGGCCGGCAAGGCCGAGGTGGTCAAGCAGTGCAAGGCCGAGCCCCCCACCAAGAGCGAGGTGGACTGCGCGCTGAAGGCCGAGTCGATCGACGCGCTCACGAAGTGCGAAGGGGCGTGAGCCGAAGCCGGGGCTCGTGCGCCCGTCGCCAAAAGGGAGGACTCGTCCTCCCTTTTGTCTTGGTTCTCGCGTCGCTTCCGCTGCTTGCACGCAGCGCGTGTGCGTGCGAAATCCGGCGCGCCATGGCCGAGACGCACGCCCTGCAAGCCCTGGTTGCCACCGCGTGGTCCAACCGCGAGCTGCTTCAGGACCCCGATCACGCGGCCGGCGTCCGCGAGGTCATCGCGCTGCTCGACCGCGGCGTGCTGCGAGTCGCGGAGCCGGGGCCGACACCCGAGGCGGACTGGGTCGTGCACGCGTGGGTCAAGCAGGCGATCCTGCTCTACTTCGGCCTGCAGCAGCTCGAGACGATCGAGGTCGGGCCCTTCGAGTATCACGACAAGATCCCGCTCAAGCGCGGCTGGGCCGAGGCTGGCGTGAGGGTCGTGCCGCCCGCCACCGCCCGCCACGGATCCTTCATCGAGCGCGGGGCGATCTTGATGCCGAGCTACGTCAATATCGGCGCGTGGGTCGGGAGCGGGACCATGGTCGACACCTGGGCGACCGTGGGTAGCTGCGCGCAGATCGGTCGGCACGTGCACCTCTCGGGCGGCGTTGGCATCGGCGGCGTGCTCGAGCCTCCGGGCGCGACCCCGGTGATCATCGAGGACGGCTGCTTCGTGGGCTCGCGCGCGATCGTGGTCGAGGGCGTGCGAGTCGAGCGGGAGGCGGTGCTCGGCGCCAACGTGGTGCTGACCGCTTCGACGCCGATCATCGACGTGACCGGTAACGAGCCGGTCGAGTACCGCGGCAGGGTGCCCGCGCGCAGCGTGGTGGTGCCGGGCACTCGGACCAAGAGGTTCGCGGCCGGCGAGTATCAGCTCGCGGCGGCGTTGATCATCGGGCAACGCAAGGCGAGCACCGATCAGCGGACCAGCCTGAATGACGCGCTGCGCGACTTCGGCGTCGCGGTCTGAGCCGAATTGCACGAAGGCCACTAGTGCCCGAGCAGAACCGAGCGACGCCCGGTCCACAGCAACCACAGCCGGTGCATCGCGCGGGTCATTGCGACGTAGAGGGCGCGCCTCGCCTCGCCGGTGTCCGGATAGTTGGCCGCGGTCAGGTCGGGCAGGATCACGTAGTCGAACTCCAGGCCCTTGACCTCGTCGACGCTCGTGACGCTGATCCCGGGGCCGAAGCGGAAGTCGCCGTCGACGACCAGCCGGCAATTCGTGGCGCGCGAGAGCAGCCCGTACATGCGCCGGGCCGAAGACACGAAGCGGCAGACGATCGCGACGCTGGCCAAGCGATCGTGCTCGCGGATCGCCTCGAGCGTCTCCATGATCGTGCAGACCAGCTCGAGGTCGTGGGCACAGGCGGTGAAGGCGAGCTCGCGCGCAGGCTCGCCGAGCGCCGCTCGGTCCTCGGCCACCTGGCCAGGACGAACCAGCCCTCGCGCGAGCGCCTCGATCGCGGGCGGGCAGCGGTAGCTCTCGCGCAGCACGACCTGCTCGTGGCCGGCCTCGCCAGCGCGACCGAGCTCGCGCATGACCTCGGGCCAGCTCGTGAACAGCGTGGTCTCGTCGACCTGCTGGTTCTCGTCGCCGGCGACCGTGATCGAGCCGCGCTCGCGCAGCGCTCGACCGATCACCGCGAGCTCGATCGGCGCGAACTCCTGCGCCTCGTCGAGGACCACGTGATCGTAGGCCTGCAGCTTCGGCTCGGGCGTGCCCGGCTGCGCGAGCGCTCGCAGGTGGCCGAGCTCGAACAGGACCGGGAAGTCCTCGACGTCGAGCGTCTCCGCGTCGGCCAGCGGGGTGCCCTCGTCGATCGCCCGGCCGTCGATGGTCGCGAGCCGGTCGCGATCTACGTGCGCGAGCGCGTGCTCGGTGGTCGGGGTGAACTGCACGCGCGTGTGCGCGAGGGTCTGGCTGACCGCGCTCGCGCCGAGCGTGCCGCGAGCGTGGTCGAAGACCTCGCCGAGCAGCTCGCGATCACCGAACAAGTGCAGCAGCGCGTCGCGGGTCGAGGGCCGCTCGTCGTCGCGATAGCCCTTCTCGACCTCGCGCATCGCCGCGGTGCCAGCCACGATCCGAGGCAGCACGGTCCGCAAGGCAGGGTGCCGCTTGAGCCGGATCGTCGCGAGCGGCGTGTGTTGGCTGTCCCGCTCGGGTAGATCCGGGAACGCGCGTCGGCCTTGCGAGCTGATCCAGCGCCCGAACGTGCGGACCTCGACGCGTCGCTCGGCCGGCGGGGCGGCGCGCGGTCGTCCGCGTCCAGGCACGCGAGCCGCCCCGCCGGTGTCGGTGCCTCCGCTCGCGGTCACGCCCATGCGCTCGAGTAGGGCGACGAGCAGCCGCCGGAGCCCCTTGGTCGGGACCAGCATCAAGCCCGCGAACCCCTCGCCGCGCGCCTCGGCCTGGCGGTGAAGGTGGACCAGCCGGTGCAGCGCGACGGTGGTCTTGCCGAAGCCGGCCTCGCCGAGCACCAGCAGCGAGCGCTCGGCCGGCAGCTCGACGGCCGCGCGCTGGACCGGGTCGAGCTCGACCTCGATCGGCGAGCTGGCCTTGCGTCGCGCCTGCGGATCGCGAAGCTCGATGGTTCGGCGCAGCCGGCTCCGCACGGCGAGCCAGGTGTCGCTGCCTGGCTCGCGTCGGTACAGGCAGACCTCGCCGTCGTCGATCTCGCGCAGCTCGAGCTGGGTTGGCTCGTGCGGATCCGTCCGCGGCCTCGGCCCCGTTCGCAGGAGCTCGCGCGCCAACACGACACCTTGGACCCGGCGATCGGCGTCGATGTCCAGCTCATAGTCATCACCGATCCGATAGGTCGAGAACACCTCGCCGAGCGGCGCGCGCTCCCAGTCGATGACCATCACGCCATCGGCCGAGAAGCTCTCGCTCCCGAGCAGGATCTCCCGCTCGCGCCCGCCACTTTGGATGCGTAGGCGGCCTTGCAGGCGCGCTTGCGGACGGACTGCCCAGGCTCGTCCGCAGAGCTGCTCGATTGCGTCGATGCGGGCACGTTCGGCCGGCTCGACCGGTCGCTCGGTCATTCCCGATACTTGTACGCTGCTTCGCTCTTCGACCATGACACCCCCGACGAGCGGTCATTGAGAGCCGAAGTCGCACGTATTTCAAGACTTTCACGTCGCGCTCGTTCGGGTTAGGATTGGCTCGTTCAGGTGGTGGTGCTCGGTTGGTCGATTGAGTCATCCCGGTCCACAGGAGAGACTCGCCGCATGCCCGAGGTCGGCTCGCGCTCGATCCTGCTTCGCACCCTCGTGCTCGCGCTGAGCGTGCTCGCTTGTCGGCCCGCCGAGCCGCCGCAGCCTCCCGAGCGACCGGCCTTGCACGCGAGCGAGCGAGCCGACGTCGCCGAGCTGTGCGACGCTGCGCTGCACAGCTGGTCGGTGCTCGACGAGGTGGGCGAGGTAGTAGCGATCACCCGCGGTCGCTGTCTCGGCCGGCTCGAGCACCCCGAGCACGGGCCCACGTGGCACTTCGTCGCGCAGCTGCAGCCGCTCGCCAGCGAGCGCTCGAGCTGGGAGCTGCACGTTTGGCTCGACGCCTTCGCGGCGCCTCGCGACGCCGAGCTGCGTACACCCGAGCGGATCACCCGCTTTGCTTGGCGCGGGGACACGCTCGAGATCCGTCGGCTCGGCGATCTGCTCGAGCTGCCTGACGCGAGCGAGCTGTGGGTGGTCCCCGACCACGCGCTCTACCTGCGCGAGCTGATGTTGCGGCTCGGGGTGGGCTTCGTCGGCCCGCAGGGGGTCGTCCAGCGCACGTGGTCGCCCGAGCGTGACGGCATCACGAGCTTGGAGCTCGAGCTGCTCGAGCTCGATGGCGATCGCGGCGTGGCTCGGACTCGCGGGTCCGTCATCAACGAGCTGGCGTTGGTCGGTGTCTCGGCCGGGCTAGCGGGGGTTCGCATCGCGGCGGTTCGAAGCGGCGGCACGCCCCGCTACGAGCCCCGCACCGACGATCGGCTCGCCGCGTTCTTGCCGATCGATCCTCGCCCGGAGTATCGACCCGCTCCCGAGCTCGAGCTCGTGGCGATCGAGATCCCGGCCAAGGGTGAGCAGCCGCGCTTGGCCGGCGAGCTGGTGCTGCCCCGCACGCGAGACACCGAGCAACGACTCCCGGCCGTGCTGTTCTTGGCCGGCGCGGGTCCGCAGGATCGCCACGGCCTCGTGCCCAACAGCTCGATCGACATCGGCAGCCACGAGATCCACGACGCGCTCGCGTTGGCTGGCTTCGCCGTGCTGCGTGTCGACGATCGCGGGGTCGGGGCCAGCGAGATCGGTGACGATCCGGCGCCGGGTTTTCGTGCGCTGGTCGACGACGGACGGCGGGCGCTCGCCTGGCTCGCGCAGCGACCAGAGATCGACCCGACCCGCATCATCTTGATCGGGCACGGCGAGGGGGCTCTGCACGCGATGATCCTCGCAGCCGAGGGCGTGAAGGTGCGGGGCAACAAGCGCCCGCTCGCCGGGCTGATCCTGCTCGCCGCGCCTGGCCGAGCGCTGCGCGAGCTGATCTACGACGAGATGCGAGTCGCGCTCGCCGATCGTCGCGAGGCCGAGATCCGCATGGCCTTGCAGCGCGCCCGCGAGGTTCACGACGCCGCGTTGAGCGGCGGAGATCTGCCAGCCAGCAGCGCCGCGGCGCGCACGTGGATGGTCGAGGCCTTCACCGAGGATCCGCTCGCGCGTCTGCGGGCCGTGAAGATCCCCGTGCTCGTGCTGCAAGGTGGCAAGGACTTTCAAGTCAGCCCCGAGCGCGACTTTGTCCCGATCCAAGCTTTGATCGAGCAAAAAGCCGCGAACGGCAGCGCAGCCGAGCTGTTCCCCGAGCTCGATCACCT
>CBFGLP010001406.1:0-2386 GCA_965649595.1 uncultured Myxococcales bacterium
ACGGCGACACCACCGACGGCGACACCACCGACAGCGACACCACCGACAGCAATAGCAGCAGCGGTGATGACAGTGGTGACGGCAGCAGCGACGATACCAACGGGGACAGCAGCGGAGACGAGAGCAGCAGCGGCACCCCGCCGGGTGAAGACGAGGCCACAGGAGACACAGGGCCCGGCGCCGAGTCGGAGCGCGGCTGTGGTTGCGCCACGTCGAACGAGACGTCCTGGTCCGGTGGCCTGGCGCTGCTCGGTCTGCTCGCGCTCCGTCGTCGGCGAGGATCCGAGCCAGCCCCCCGTGGCTGACCGACTCGGCAGGAATCCAGCACGACGCCCAGGCGTGAGAGCGTGCGCGCTATCCTAGGCGCTCGCCCTCCTCACCAATGACGGCTCTTCATCGCCCATCAATCCTCGTCCCCGTGCTGCTCTCGCTCGCGTGCACACCCGCGAGCAAAGAGAGCGACGAGAAGCCCGAGCCCGAAGCTCGGACCGAGTCGAAGCCCAACGCACAGCCGAACACCGACGGGCCCACCGCCACCCCGATCACATCGCCCACGCCCGAGTCGATCGCTCCAACCACCAACGAGCCCAGCCAGCTCAACCTCGCCGCCGTGCGCGAAGGTCCGCTCGATCTCGCGGTCTGGGCCGACCAACCCTTCGTGCTGCTCAATGGCGAGCCGGTGCCGATCGACGCGCAGGGCCGCCCGCAGCCGCAGCCGGGTGCGCTCGCGGGGCTGCGCCCGCGTAGGGGCATGTTCGCGTTCAGCTTCCACACGGTCGCGTTCGGAGGCTCGCTCGAGGACGAGGCTTGGATCACCAACGTGCAAGAGCACGAGCGCGCCGCGTCCGAGTACGACAGCTACGTGCGCGAGCAGGGTCGCTGGAAGCGGATCGCCAGCGAGAAGGGGCCGCTAGTCGAGTTCTACTCGGCGATCGTTGCCCGCGAGGGCGGAGTGCTCGGGCTGCGCGCGTGGGCACCAAACCCGCTGCAGGACGTGTTCGAGGGCGAGGACGACGGCCCCGAAGCTCGGGCGTTCCACAAGAAGCTGCTCGCGGCGATGGACGCCGCTCCGCAGGGCTTCGTCTGGCTCGGAAGCGCCAACTCGGCCGCGCTACCCAAGCTGCCGAGCGAGCCGCTCGAGCCCTTCACCGCGACCACTACCAGCGACGGCACCCTCTACGTGCTGGCCAGGCCGACCCGGACCGGCGAGGCGCGCTACGAGTTCGACCCCGAGCGTGATGACCGGCCGGTCCTGCTCGTGTGGCCGCCGGGCCAAGTCGACCCCCAGACCGTCACGCTGCCCAACTACGCCGGCCGTACGGCCACGCTCGTCAGCTCTGGCGACGTCGCGCTGGTCGGCAGCGAGGGCGCGGACAAGCCCTACCTGGCGATGGGTCGCGGCACGAGCTGGGAGCAGGTGCCCGTCGAGCTCGGCGAGAATCAGCCCCGCGACACCACGATCAGCTCGATCGCACGCAGCCCCGTCGGACAGCTGTGGGTCGTGTTCGGCACCTGGAACATGGCCGGCAGCGGTCCGAGCGACACCCTGTGGACCAAGCCGGTCGACGGTGAGTGGACCCGCGTGGCCCTCGCTCCGCCGCAGGGTGACGAGGTGCCCGCGACCGAGCGCTGGGTCTGGGGGCATGAGGAGGGCTGGGCGAAGCTGAGCCGGACCAAGCCCAGCCCGACCAACGAGGCGTCGGCGTCCGAGGTCGTCTGGGCTCGCGGCGCCGTCTGGGTGGTCGCGGACGTCGGAGATCTGTGGGCCATGGACGACGGTCTGATGTCGGAGATCCGCCGCACGGCCCTCTACACGACCATGCCGATCAGCCAGCCGGTCGTGCTCGAGCCCTCCGATCACACGCTCCTGCGCCAAATAGCAGGCGCCGATCAGGGTAAGGCCAAGCCCGGCAGCGACGCGTGCAGGGACTTCACGCTCGTGCTCGGCGACGAGGCGCTAGCGAAGAGCATCAGCGCGGAGCAACGTGAGGCGATCGGACGAGCAGCGAGCTCCGACGGCGCCTCGCTGCTGGAGCTCTACGTGGGTGAGGTCGAGGGGCGCCGCGAGTTGGTGCTGGCGGCCCGCGCCTACGACGAGAAGCCAGCCAAAGCGCTGATCGGTGCGGTAACCAAGGCGGCCGGGCTCGAAAAACCGGTCGTGGACTGCAAACCGAGGATGCTCGTCGAGATGGTCGAGGACTACATCTGATCGCTCGGAGGCGATGACCAGTGCGACCAGTGCGACCAGTGCGACCAGCTCGAGCGATTGGTCGGATCGGGATCGCCCTCGCCCTCGTGGCCGGCTGCGAGGGCGCGCGTCCGAGCGACGTCGCCGAGCCTCGCTCGCAGCCGCCGAGCGAGCTCGTCGAGACCAGCCCGTCGTCTG
>CBFGLP010001407.1:0-3706 GCA_965649595.1 uncultured Myxococcales bacterium
GTTAGGGCGATGGGTAAGCGACCACGTCGAAGTGGAACTTGGTCTGCGCGTTCTGCTCGAACTGGTCGACGTTCTGGGCGGCGCAGAAGCCAGCCACCGACGAGGTGCAGTAGGACATCTCGAACGACGCCACCCAGGGGCGCCAACGGAAGCTCTCGGCGGGCACCGGGCCCGTCGCGGTCATCTCGTGGGAGAGGCCCGTCTCCGTGCCACCGGAGGGCGATAGCGTGATCTGGTAGGGGGCGTTGATGTCGAAGGGCGAGCAGACGACGTCGAAGCGGAACCCGAACGTGTTGCACTCCGATCCGGGGCAGTCGGGCGAGTCGATGTCCCAGTGGTAGATCCCGTTGCCGAACGAGAGCTCCTGATCGGGATCGAAGCCGTAGGTGCCTGGCTTGAGCTCGTCGTCGTCGGTGCCGTTCACGAGCAGCCGGATGTCGTGGAAGGTGTCGAGGTCGTTGGTCGCGCAGAAGGGGACCACGGTCTCGTAGCCGCTCTGCTCGAGCTCGACCATCCAGACCCAGGTGCCGAAGCGGTTGCCGCTGATCGAGCCCGAGTGCGTGCAGGTGTCCGGATCGAAGGTGATGCCGGGCGCCAGCCGGCCGTTGCCGTCACCGAGCGGGCAGGTGCCCGAGCCCGCGCCCGGCATGCGGCAGGTGATCTCGGTCCCGTCGCCGCCACCGAGGAAGGCGATCATCTCTTCCTTGCTCGCCGTGTAGGGCACGCAGCGGTAGTCCTCGAGCCCGACCGCCAGCGAGTTGAGCCGCGGGTTGAGGACCAGGTTGCCGCACTCGGCGGAGAACGCCTGACCCTTGCCGGCATCGAAGACCGAGATCGTGATGTCGGCGAAGTCGAACGCCTCTTGGCCTGGCTCGGGCCCCGGCTCGGGGATGCCCGAGATCTCTCCGGTGACCGGATCGATGGACAGCCCCGGGGGCAAGCCCGTCGCTTGCCAGTCCTCGTAGTCGCCACTTCCGCCGCCGACGTTGGGGGTGAACGAGTACTCGGCTCCGACCGCCGCGGGCGGCAAGGTGGCGCAGTCGATGCCGACCGCCGTGCCGCCGGGATCGGGCACCACACACACGCCGTCGACGACGAGGAAGCAGTCGGGGGCTAGCTCGTCACGGCTGCAGCCGGCGAGCACCAGCGAGCTCGCTACGAAGCAGGCAGCCAAGCCGAGCGCGGCGCGGGCAGGACGGGAAGCGTTGGGCGCATGCATGCAGATCAGGCTCCGGCCGAGTGGACCGCCGCCGAACGTACCACGGAGCCGCTCGAAAGCGCCAGATTCGCAGCGGCTGGGCGTGACGGCCTGGCGGGGACGGCAAGCCCGAAGGGGGCCGACGAGACCCGATGTAGGATTTGCCCGCAGTGCACCACCAAGCTCCCCCGCTGCCCGAGCGCAGCCCCGGGCGGGACACGTGGGATCGCTTCACGTGGCTGCTGCTCGCTGCCGCGCTGCTCACCCGTCTGGTCTGGGTGATCGCGGTGCATCCCCCAGCCGATCACGTGTTCAGCGACATGGCCCACTACATCGCTCGCGCGCAGCGGCTCGTGAGCGAGGGCTTCGTGCTGGGCGATCGCCACCTCGCCTGGCAGGCCTGGGGAACGCACACCTTGCTGGCGCTGCCGCTGTGGCTGGTTGGTCCGGACACCCGCGCGGCGCTCGAGGTCGCCGGCCTGATGTGGGCGGCGATCTCGGCCGGCACCGTCGTGCTCGCCCATCGACTGGCCGCGCGCGTCCTCCCGAGCGCTTGGGGTGCTTGGCCAGCGCGGGCGGTCGGCTTGCTCATGCTGGTCTGGATCCCCGCGATCTCGCACACGGGCTTCTTCATCAGCGAGACGCCCTACGCCTTCGTGCTGCTCGCGGCCACGCTCGGGACGGTCGAGCTCGTGCACGAGGGTGGGGATCGGCGAGCCGTGCGGGCGGGCCTGTGGGGCGCGCTCGCGTTCGCTCTGCGTCCCCAGTGCGCCGTGTTCTTCGTGCTGCTCTTGGGCGCTCGGGCGCTCGATCGGCTCCGCATGCGGCGGGGGAGCGGGCGTTCGGGCGTTGGCTGGTCGCGGCGGGTCGATCTGCGCCGGGCCTTGCTCTTCGCGCTGCCGCTCGTGCTGATGCTCGGCTTCTCGCTCGTGCGGGTGCGCGTGCACGCGGGCGAGTGGGCGGGCGTGGCCGAGAGCGGGACGATGAACCTGACCGCCGGCCGCTGCCACAACATCGTCACGCAAGCGTTCCCCGACGCCGAGGCGCTCGCGGCCAGCGACGCGGCAGGCTCGACGCAGGACGGCCGCCGGATCAGCCTGCCCGGCTTTCGTGCGTTCGCCCGCCTGCCCGCCGATCACCCGCTCGCGCTTCGACCCGCGCTCGGCGGCGAGAGCATCAAGCTGGTCGGCTATGTCGGCGACGCCGAGGTTCACCGCCGCATCCGGGCGCGCTGCTACGCCGCCACTGGTTGGCTCGAGCAGCTGCGCTTCTCGCTGGTCAACGCGATCGGTCTATGGGTGATCGACCGGCCCTGGCCCGAGAGCTCGGATCTCTACGCGCCCGAGCTGTTCCCCGTGGCCATGCGAGGGCGCGACCTCGCGGCCTTGCTCGCTCCGCTCTCGCTGCTCGCCACGCTGGTGTTCGGGCTTCGCTTGGCCCGGACCCCCGGCCTGGGGCTGTGCGCCCTGCAGATCGCCTCGCTCGTCCTGGTCTCGGCGCTGGTGTTCGGCACGACCCGGTTGCGGGCTCCCTACGATCCTTACGCGCTGATCCTCGTGGTCGCGTTGCTCGGTCACGCGCTGGCGTGGGTGCGCCGGCGTGGACACGAAGGGGCCCGCGCTCTACGCTCCCCCTCCACCGGTCCGCTTCCATGAGCCGCGATCACAATTTCCAGCGCCTGCGCATCGACCCAGAGCGTCCCGATCCGCGCAAGCTCAAGCCAGCGGTCGATGCCCTGCAGCGCGGCGAGGTCATCATCTATCCGACCGACACCGGCTACGCGTTCGGCTGCGCCTTGTCGAGCAGCAAGGGCATCGCCGAGCTGCGCCGGCTCAAGGGCATCCACGAGAAGCACGCCAAGCCCCTGACCATGCTGGTTCAGTCGCTCAACGACATGGGCCGCTACGGGCAGATGAGCAACACCGCCTTCCGGGTGGTCCGGCGCTTGCTCCCGGGCCCCTACACGATGGTGCTCAAGGCCACCTCCGACGTGCCGCGCGGGATGAAGAACCGCGCCCAGGAGGTCGGCATGCGGCTCCCCGATCACAAGGTCTGCACGCTGCTCGTCGAGCAATTGGGCGAGCCCTTGCTGACGGGCTCCGTGACCCCCGGTGAGGCCGAGCCCGAGCTCGAGGAGCCTGACGACCTCGAGCACAAGTACGCGCGCGAGGTCGCCGTGATGATCGACGCCGGGCACATCTGGCCCGAGCCGTCGACGGTGCTCAAGTTCGACGAGGCTGGCGACATCGAGGTGCTGCGCGTGGGCCAGGGGGCGGTGCCGGATTGGTAGGAGGCCTGTGTGCGTGCGTAGTGGGAATCGAGTGAGGCAAAGGCATCGGATTCTTCCGGTGCTTTTTGATGTCGATGAGGATGTCGATAGCGCAATGTGAATATATGCATTTTGAATCAAATTGTTGAATCTAGGGTGGTACGCGTTTACACCCAACGCATGGGGAGGCATTTCCGATCATGGAGAGCGCTCCCTCCTCGAACAGTGGCGCCCCGGGG
>CBFGLP010001408.1:0-16125 GCA_965649595.1 uncultured Myxococcales bacterium
CCGACGAAGCCCTTCGGCCCGGACGGGCCGACGAAGCCCAGAGGCGATGCGCGTGGTCGTGGTCTACGACACGCCCGAGCTGGCCCGCGCACGCGAACCCGAGCTGTTCGAGCTCGAGTCGATCGCGGGGACCTGGCAAGGCGGCTTCATCGTGCGCGGGGCCGGGAGCTGGACGGTCGTGGCGATCGACGACCTCGACGACGATGATCAGCGATCGACGCGGCGCTCACCGACGATGCGCATCGAGCTCGAAGCCGACGGTCCCCCCGAGGTCGAGCTGCTGCCGCTCCCCGAGGGCCAGCGCGAAGCGAGCGAGACCGACAGCATCGATCTGCGCTTCTCGGCCCGCGACGACTTCGGCGTGGTCGAGGCCGAGCTGGTCTACGAGCTCGGTGATGGCAACCAGCAGCGCCTGCCAGCCGGCGAGGCGCCCGGTGGCGCGTCACGGAGCTGGCGGCACCGCTACGCATGGGATCTCTCGGCGATCCCGATCGAAGAGCGCAGCGAGCTCACCTATTGGATCGAGGTCCGCGACAACGATCCTGGGCTCGGGCTCGTGCCGCTCGTCGATGGTCCGGGCAAGGTCGCGGCCTCGGCTCGCCAGCGGCTCGCGCTGCGCGATCGCGAGGCCGAGCACGCGACCAACATCCGCGACCTGCAGGCGCTGCGCGACGCGGCGGTCGATCTGCTCGCGCTGCGCCTGACCACCACGGTGTTCGAATCCGACAACCTGCTGCCAGAGACGCGCCGGCTCGAGCTCGCCCGAGCGATCCACGAGTCGGCCGCCAACCTGCTCACGCTGATTGCCAGCGCCGTCGATGCGCTCGCGGTCGACACGATGGTCGACGAGCGCGACGTTGCTGGCTTGGCCGCGATCCACGAGCGCCTGCTCGAGCTGCATCACGACGAGAGCGCGCTGCTCGACGACCTGCCGCCGGGCGCCGAGCCCGAGCGCTCCGACGAGATCGCGCCCCTGCTGAGCAAGCTCGGCAAGCACAACCAGCGCGAGATCAGCCAGCTCGAGGATGAGATCATCCGGTTAGACGATCTCGTCGACGGCCAGATCATCGAACGGATCGAGGCGCTGGTCGCTCGGCTCGAGACCTCGCAGCGCAAGCTGGTCGAGAAGTTGGAGCAGCTCGCGGCTGGTGACGAGTCGGTCCGATCCGAGATCGATCAACTCGAGCAGCGGATCCGCGAGGACATGCGCCGCTTGCAGGAGGCCCGCTCGCAGCTACGTCGCGAGGTCGGCGACGAGTGGATGAACCTCGACGCGTTCAAGGCCATGGAAGCGCGCATGCGCAGCCAAGAGCTGATGGAGCAGCTACGCAGCGGCGACGTGGAAGGAGCAGTCCAGCAAGCGCGCGAGGGGCTCGAGGCGATCGGGCGCTTGCGCGACCAGGTCCAGCGCGAGGGCGCCCAGGACGACGTGCCGCTGTCCGAGGAGGACCGCAAGCGCATGAAGATGCTGCGCGAGCTCAGCCGCCTGCAGGACGACGAGGCCGGCCTGCGCAGCGAGACCCGACGTCTGCGCGAGCAGTGGCGAGCCGCGGTCGGCGAGACGCCGGCCGAGCCCGCGACCGTCGAACAGACCAAGCGCGACGCGGAGCAGCTGCGCGAGCAGCTCGAGCGCATCAACGACGCCCGCTTGTCTCGCGAGGGCCGGCGTGCGTGGGAGGACGCCCGCGAAGCGCTGCAGGAGTTGGAAGCCGCGAGCGAGGACGGCGCTGCAACGCAGCTCGAGCTGTTCGAGGCGGCCGAGCGCGCCGCCGAGGCGCTCGAGCGGGCGAGCGGAGGCGCCGAGGCGCGCGAGAGCGAGGGCAAGTCGCTCGAGCAGCTGAGCAAGCGGGCACAACGGCTCCGCCAGCAGCTGCGGGCGCCGCTGCCCGATCCCGAGGACGTGCTCGACAGCGACGCCCGCGAGCGCCTCGACGAGCTGGCCAAGAGCCAACAGGGCGTGCGCGATCGAGCCCAGCGGCTGCTCGACGATCCGGCCGCCGACATCCTGCCCGAGCCTGGACGTCAGGCGATGCGTCGCGGCGATCAGGCCATGCAGCAAGCTGGCGAGGATCTCGATGGCAGCGAGCTCGACGGCGCGCTCGGCAGTGAAGAGCGAGCGTGGCAAGGGCTCCAGCAAGCGATCGATAGCCTCCGCCAGAGCTCGCCTCCGCCTTCGGCCGCGAGCGGCGGCGAGGCCTCGACCGAAGCCGAGCGCGACCGCTCGCTCCGCGACCAGGTGATCGAAGCAATGCGCGAGGGTGAGGTTGACCAGCTCGATCCGGACACCAAGCGCTACTATGAGGAGCTGCTGCGATGACCGGAGCGCGACACGTCGACCGGACAGCGTGCTGGGCTTCGTCGGCCCGTCCGACCCGACGGGCCCCGAGCACCGGGCGGGCCAGCTCATGGCTGCGTCGGGTGGTGCTCGGGGTGACGGTCGTCGCCCTCGCGGTCGGGCTGCGGCCCTCGGAGCCCGCCTTCGCTGCCCCGCCCTCGGACGCGGAGCCCGAAGCGGAGTCGGTCGAGCGAGACGCACCACGAGAGCCGAGCGAGGCGCTGCTCGAGGTCTTGTCCGCCGCCGAGTCGTGGCAGCTCGACGAGGCCGAGCGACTGCTCGAGCAGATGAGCCAAGGCCCCGAGCGCGAGCTAGCGAGCGGAGTGATCGCGGTCTACGAGGCGCGCTACGCCGAGGCTGAGCAGACGCTCGCGGGGCTCGTCGCCGCCGAAGTGACGTCGAGCACGGCGTCGGCCTCCGATCCCTTTCAGAGCCGCGTGCAGTACTACCTCAACGTCGCGCGTGGGGCCCAGGTCGCGCTCGGTGACGCGGTGACCGTGCGCAGCTCGGACGGCCGCTTCGAGGTGGTGTTCGCCAATCGCAAGGACGAGCTGCTCGCACCTTACTTGTTCGAGGCGATGGCTCGCGCCTACGAGGCGCTCGGCGACGAGATCGGCATTCGGCCCGATCACCCGATCCGCTTCGAGATCTACGACGAGCCCGGCAAGCTGGCCCTGGTCACGCCGCTGACGCTGGAGAACATCTATACGACCGGCACCGTCGGCATCTGCAAGTACCGGCGGATCATGATGGTCACGCCGCGGGTGATGCTCTACGGCTACGGCTGGCTCGACACGGCCGTGCACGAGTACGTGCACTATCTCGTCACCTTGCGGACCCACAACGCCGCGCCCGTGTGGATGCAAGAGGGTCTGGCCAAGCTGCTCGAGAGCCGCTGGCGCGAGGCACAGCCGGAGCCGCTCGATCCGCCGATCCGCAAGCTACTGCACGACGCGCTGCTCGCCGACGAGCTGGTCACGCTCGAGCAGATGCATCCATCGGTCGCGATGCTGCCCAGCCAAGAGCTCGCCGCGCTCGCCTATGCCGAGGCCGAGACGATGTTGGGTCTGCTCGCCGAGCAGCGCGGACGCGAGGGGCTCGGCGTGCTGATGGACGAGGTCGGTCGCGGCGTCGATGCCAAGGACGCGTTCGCGCTCGCGTGGGGGGACGAGTTCGAGGACTTCTTCGCGGTCTGGAAGCAGACCATGCGCGCGCGTACGGCTGGCGGAGACTCGGGCGTCGACAAGCCGCTCTCGGACATCGAATTCCGCGACGGCGACGCGGATCCAGACCACGATCCGAGCCTCGACGGCGACGTGTTCTCGCACCTCGGCGGCGGGCGGGCCCGCCAGCACGCGCGCCTCGGCGTGCTGCTGACCCTGCGCGGCCATACGGACGCCGCGGTGATCGAGTACGAAAAGGCCCGCGCCGTCGATCCAAAGGTCCGCAAGGATCCCAAGCTCGGACGTCGGCTCGGTGAGCTCTACCTCGAGCTCGGTCGTGCGGCCGAGGCCCTGCCGCTGCTGGAGCTCGCCGCCGCGGATGATCCGGACAACGCCAACATCGCAGCCGCGCAAGCGCGAGCGCGGCGGCTGACCGGCGACCCCGAGGGCGCAAAGGCAGCCCTCGAGCGAGCGCTGCGACAGAACCCTTTCATCCCGAGCATCCACTGCGATCTCGCCGAGCTGGCCACGGACCCCGAGGCCGCCGCCAACGAGCGGGCGCTGTGCATGGAGTGACCCCATCAGCCGCGAGCGGCCGATGGAGCCCGCAGGGCATCGAGCTAGCCGATCACTTGGACCGCAAGGTCGGCGTCCAGTCGCTGCCCACGGTCCGGTGGTCGACGACCTCGCTCGCCGAGACCACCACCGACCCTTGGCTGCTGAGGTGCTCGATCGCCGTGACGCGGTCGAGCTCGACTGGCAGCTCGCTCATCACCCAGTGCGACGCGCCGTCGCTCAGCACTCGGACCTCCGCGAGGCGCTCGACCACGTCGCCCTGCTCGGTGGCGAAGCGTAGGCGGTGATCGCCAGACGCCTGCTGTGGATCGAGGGCGCCAGGGACCGTCCACCACTGCGTGCTGCCGTCGGGATAGAACGAAGCGATCAGCAACGTCCCCGGCGGCTCGGGGTCTGCGGGCGCGCCCTCGTAGTCCCAAGCGGTCAGCGCCCTGATCCGTTGGTAGGTCTTGTTCCACGTCCAATCCGAGACCCAGCTCGGTCCACAGTAGGTCATGTAGTCGAACGCGTCGTCGGGGTCGTACATCAGGAAGCGACGAATGCCGAACCCCCAGTCGCCGATCCGGCCGTTCTCGTGCGGATAGGTCGGATCCGGCCCAGCCGCGTCGCCGTTGGGGCACGCAACATGGGCGAGGCCCTGGTTGTGGCCGACCTCGTGCGTGAAGGTGTCGGCGGCGAGCTTCGGGTTGCCCGGCCAATAGACCGTCGCTGCCACCCGCAGGTTGCCCTCGGCTTTGTTGGCGCTGACGATGCTACCGATCCCGAGCACGCCCCCGAGCGAGGGCGCGTTGATGTCGACCAACGCGTGGTAGTAGACGTTGGGCGGCGCCGCTTCGTCGCTCTTGAGCTGGGCCGCGACCGGCAGCAGCGAGCCGAGGTTGTTGAGCGTCGAGTCGTAGTCGACCGGCGGATGGATGTCCCAGATGACCGCGGTGGCGGGGTTCTGCTCGTAGAGGTTGTCGGCGAGCGGCTGAACCGTCGTCTCGTTCAGATCGGGGGTCGTGTCGAGCGGGACATAGTGAATCGGCACGAACACGACCTTCATCTCGAGCGGGGTCGACTCGAACCCGACCAGCTCGGGGCCGCTGGCCGGGTTGGCCCAGATCTGCTCGGGAAGGTCGTCGCCGATCCCGTCCTCGGCCTCCCACAGCTCGATCCGGTACTTGATGCCGGCGAGGGTGTGGCCGCTCGCACCGATCAAGCCGAACCAAAACCCGCCCTCGGGCCAGTAACGACGCGAGCTCTCCTCGATCAGGAGCGTCTCCTTCAAGGTCGTCGAGGTGCCGTCGGGAAACTCGAGCGTCACGCGGGCCTCGATCTCGCGCGGCACCCAGGTGGCATCGTCGACCGTGTAATGGATGCGCAGCAACGAGTCGCGCGATGCGATCAGATAGGCCTTGCGCTCGGGGCCATCGATCCACTCGGCCCCGACGCCGATCGGGACGCGCGTGCCCTGGTTGATCTCGACCTCGTCGATGCTGATCCCGCGCGCCGGGATCCACTCGACGGCCTCGCTGTCTCCCGTGCCCTGCTCGGCCGCGTCAGCCTCGTCGGCCTCCGTAGCGGACGAGTCTTCGACGCAGGCAAACAGCAGCGGTGCGAAGCAGAGCGAGACCAAGGAGAGCACTCGGCGATGCACGAGATCACCATACCCACGGCTCTCGAGTTTCCCAAGGTGATCGTGCTCGCCCCCTGCGATCGCATTCCTTGCCCCAGGGCCAGCCGGTGGGCGCTCGCGCGCCCTACTCTCGACGACACCCGGGCATGCGGCCGCGGCTCCCCAGGACCTGTGCGAACCCGGCGCCCGAGGTCGGCGAGCGTCTGTATCGATCGAGAGCGCATTCACGCGAGGCGAGCTTCGAGCGCGTCGATCACGACGGACAACCTCGTGGGCGCTCGCTGGCGAACATCGATTGCCGCAGCACAAAATTGCTTGCCAGACCGTGATCTCGCACGTCTTTCGCAACCCATCACAGCACAATCCGCCGCGGCACCCCGATGATATATCCTGCCGCCATGCGTCACCTGGCCTCGCCCGTCCCTACCCATCGCGAGCTCTCGTCGTTGTGCACGGCCGTCGTGCTGGCCCTCGGTCTGTCTGCTTGTGAGTCGAAGGCAACCGACGAGGGAAGCGAGGCGGTCGCCGAAGATACTGGGGACGACGGCGAGGACGAGGGTGCCGAGTGGCAGGTCCCGGCGCGAGGCAACATCGCGCTGACCGACGTGGTCGTCAATCAAGGCGTCGATGTAGCGATCGCCCGCAACGGCGAGTGGGTTGGTCCCGAGGAGCGCAACACCTTCGTGGTCGGCAATCGCGACACGCTCGTCCGGGCGTTCTGGGACATCCCCGACGACTGGACGCCGCGCAAGATCACCGGAAAGCTCGAGCTCGAGTTCCCCGACGGGACCGGCAAGGTGCTCGAGAGCTCGCCGCTGATCGAGACCGACTCGTACCCCGGTGATCTCGACCGCAGCTTCTATTGGCCGCTCTTGGCCGAGGACTTCCCGCCCGGGACCAAATTCCACATCACGCTCTGGGAGGGCGAGGAGGGCTACGCCGACCTGCCCGAGTCGACCACGCTGCTCGAGAGCCCGATCGGAGGGTTGCAGCAGATCGGCATCCAGAGCGAGCCGCTGCAGATCAAGGTCGAGTTCGTCCCGGTCCGCTACCAGACCCCGAACTGCAACACCGACACCTCGACGATCGACGACGCTACCAAGCAGAAATTCATCGACAGCCTGCACGAGCGCAACCCGGTGCAGGAGGTCATCTTCAACTTCCGCGACGACGCGACGATCGAGTGGAACACTCCGCTCGACAGCCTCGCAGAGCTCTGGCAGCCGCTGCTCGATATGCGCGCTGCCGAGAACGCGGCCCCGAACGTCTACTACTACGCGCTCGTCGACGTGTGCGGCGGCGGCATCGGTGATGCAGCCGGCATCGCGCCCGGCACCCCACCGCCGACCAAGGACGCGGCGATGATGCGCGTGTCCTCGGGCATCTATCAAGACAACGACTCGTACACTTACCAGGTGTTCGTGCACGAGGTCGGGCACAACCAGGGGCGCCCGCACACCTTCTGCGAAGGTGGCGGCGCCGCGGGGACCGACCCTGCTTACCCCTACGACAACGGGGTGATCGGGGTGTGGGGCTTCGGCATCCGAATCTTCAAGCTCTACAACCCGACCGGCACCTTCGACTACATGAGCTACTGCGGCCCCTACTGGGTGTCCGATTGGACGTGGGGCAAGATCTTCAACCAGGTCAAGACGCTGACCTCGTGGGACTTCGAGGCAGGCGGCGACATGGGGCAGCCCGAGGGCGAGGTGCTGATCGGCCTGCTCATGAAGAACGGCGAGGAGCGCTGGTTCACCGCCGCGGGCGGCCGCGAGCCCGAGTACTTTAGCGGGGCACAAAAGCTCGCATTCGCCTATGGCGACGCCATGATCGAGGTGCCCGCCGCGATCGAGGTGCTCGAGGATGGATCGCACATGGTCATGGCACCCATCCCGCGGCCGCAGGAGCAATTGGTCCAGGTCCAGCGCATCGACGACGAGGGGATCAGCCGCGACGTCCCGCTCGCCACCATCGACACGGCCGATCACTTCAGCTTCTGACCCGGCTCGATTCAGGGGCGAGTCGGGACCCTGCGGCGCTCCTCCTCACCACGGTGGCGGGAGCGCTGCGTCTCGACGAGATCTCCCACGCAGCAAATCGTCTTCATCAGCCCCCCGGGGGCTGACTTACGAAAGCGGGCGACCCACCAAGGGCCGCCCGCTTTGGCTTCGTCATGTCGACGCTCGAGCAGCTGCGTCAGGCGACGCGATGCAGGCTGGTCGCCTCGAGGCTGGTCACCCGCAGCTCGCTCTTGTTGGCCGCGCGAGTGGCCTGGTTGAGCGACTTGCGGAAGCTGCGATCGATCTGCCGCAGCAGCCGGCGCAGGCTCTTGCAGACCGGGGTTGCCTGGCGCACGACGACTCCGATCTGGAAGCCAAGCCGGGTCGGGCCGAGCCGATCGACGACCAGCCGGTGCTCGCCCACCGTCGCTTGGATCTCGGTTCCCGCCAAGTCGCCCTGCTGCTCCTCCATGTCGTGGAACACCTGCGCGAGCCGTGAGAGCGCGCGGCCGATCAGCGCCTCATCGAGGTCGACGGAGCTCCGCCCAGTCACGACCTCGGTGTTGCGCAGCAGATAGGCGGCGAGGATGTCCGGGGTCTGAGCGAGGCGATCGAGCTTCTCGATCACGTCGCGCGAGGCGACCCCCACGTCCTCCTCGGCCTCCAACGCCGGGGTCTCGCGCTGCAGCAGGCCCTCGAGGCGGCCAACGATGGTGCGTGCGCTGGCTGAGCGACCTGCGAGCCAGGTTGCCTGGACGTCGCGCCAGCCGAGCAGCTCGCGGACCGCCTCCGCGCCTCGCAGATCACCGCAGTGGGCGTGGATCGGCTGGCCTCCGTCGAGGTGGATCGCCCCGCTGCCCGCCTCGCCATGCAGGTGCAGGACACCGTCGCTGCCGGCAATGGCGTGCAAGCGCAAGAGCTCGGCCGTCTCGACTCCACGCGCTTGGCCGAGGAAGCGAACCCGCTGCTCGTGGGCCTTGAGCACCCGCAGCAGCGCGGTTGGCTCGCAAGGGCTCGGGACGATCGCGCTGGCCTCGACCTGCGCGGCGATCTCGATGGCTCGATCATCGAAGCGCGGGGCGATCATCACCAAGCCCACTTGGGGGAAGCGGGACCGGACTTGCCTCGAGATCGCGCCCAAGTCGGGCCCGGATGCCTCGACCACCATGGCGACCCAGGGGGACTCTGCAGACTCGGTTGCCGAGGAATCGGACGCGTCCATGCGCATCGTACGAATTCCAGGCCGAATGCTCGTCAGCATCTCGGCTAGGGCGGCCGTTTGACTAGGGTCAGCAGCAGCGACAAACACGATCGGGGGATTCGATGGGGGGGTCATGGCATTCCTCTCCTGCGCGGCTCGGTCGCGCTGCCGAGACCCCTGAGCACACCGCATGCCAATTCTGGCAGGCGACTGTCCCTTGGTACAGGTAGCTCGTATTACCCAGCCGTGCCGCGATTCGACCGCGTCTGTCGATCTCGCAACCGCCATGACTAAAACTAAATTCTGGGGTTTTTCGCCTCTATGGGGCGAAATAGGAACTCCAGCCGGCCAGTCGGCTTGATGCTCGATATCGCGCATCATTAGGATGCCATCCGGCGGCGCTCGGGCAAGCCCCGATCGACGGAGCGCTCACCTTCGAGCGACCGAAGATCGATGTTCGAAGCTCGATGTCCGAAGCTCGATTGCCGATGCTCGATTGCCGATGCTCGATGATCACGAGCCAAGCGAGCTCGCAGGATCCCGAGGCCCAGCTGCGCGAACGACTCGTCGAACGTGGCACTCGCACGAATACTTCGATGCGCGATCGCTCGTGGTATCGTGCCGTCCTCGCTGCTCGCTGCTCGAGGACAAGTTGATATGCGTCGCGGATCTTCGACATCGTCTTGGTTGCTGCTCTCGCTGCTAACCCCCCTCGCCGCCTGCAACAAAGGCAGCGACGATGGCTCGATCTACGGGGACGACGGCGACTCGAACACGCAGGTGACCGTCGGCAACGACGACATCGACGACGACGAGGAAGGCGAGAGCGCGAGCGACTCCAGCAGCAACGAGGACTCGGAGAGCGAGTCTGGCCCGCTGCTCGACGTGCTCGGCAACGAAGAGACCATGGGCACCGCAGGCGATGCCGGCGACGGCAACGGCTGCAAGAAGGTCGACTTCCTGTTCATCATCGACAACTCGGGCTCGATGGCCGAGGAGCAGGACAACCTCGCCGCATCGTTCCCCTCGTTCATCAACTCGATTCAGAGCACGCTCGACGAGGCGCAGGACTATCACATCATGGTCATCGACACCGACGAGTGGGTGTACGAGACCTGCTCGCTGCTCGCCTGCGGAGGCTTTCCGCCGTTGCCGGGCGTGTGCGTCGGCTACGAGTGCGGCGCACAGCCTGCCCAGTGCGAGAACGTGCTCGGTGCCGGCGTGACCTATCCGAAGGGCGCCAACGCGAGCAACGTGGACTGCAACTTCGCCAGCGGGACGCGCTTCATGACCTCGGAGCAGCCCAACTTGGCTGGCACCTTCCAGTGTGCTGCCCGAGTCGGCACCGACTCGACCGACGATCCGGAGCGACCGATGGAGGCGATGACCGCCGCGGTGTCGGGCGCCGGGCCGGTCGGCTTCTGCAACATTGACTTCCTCCGCGACGACGCGATCTTGGTCGTCACCTTCATCACCGACGAGGACGACAACCCCGGCGATGGCTCGGCTGGTGACGTCAACACTTGGCGACAGGCGCTGATCGACGCCAAGAACGGCGACGAGTCAGCGGTCGTGATGCTCGGCCTGTTCGGCGATGGCGATCTCCCCAACAGCATCTGTGGCCCCTTCGCCGACTCGAGCGGGGCCGAGGCATCGCCGCGCCTGCGCCAGTTCCTCGACTCCTGGGGCGCCAAGGGCTTCTTCGGATCGATCTGCGCGCCGGACTATGACGACTTCTTCCAGGCCGCGGTCGACATCATCGATACGACCTGCGACGAGTTCGAGCCGCCGAAGTGAGGGACTGTTGCCAGCTTGCTGGCCACAATCCGCTTCGATCGATCCACCGGCCCCTCGGCCGTTCGACCACGAGCTCGCTTGCTCCCGGATCCAGCTGAGCCGCAAAAAGGCAGGCCAGCCAGATGGTGACGCGCTAACGTGTGAATGCGCGCGTTTCGAGCCTCTCGATTCCTGTTTCCCGACTCGCTTGGGTCTTGCACCCTTGGGCGACAAACGAGCGGCTGGACGCACCCCGTCCCTATCGCAGGACGCTTGTCAGCCCGAAGGGCTCAATCAGCCCCCGCGGCGAAGGGCAGAGAAGGCGAGCCCGCATCGGACACCGCCAAGGAGGGCTGCAGCATGCTGACACTCACCAGGAAGGCCGGACAAAAGATCCGCATCGGCGACGACATCGAGATCGTCGTCCGCGAGATTCGAGGACGGCAAGTCCGGCTCGGCATCTCCGCTCCCGAGGGGCTCTCGGTCTATCGAGAGGAGCTCTACCAGCAGATCCTCGCGGAGGGAGAGAGCGAGGAAGGCTCGGACACCAAGGTCCCACCGCTCACCCGCCGCGCCCGCAAGCGCAACGAGGGTGAAGAGGGCAGCGATAGCGACCTGCCCGAGGTCGACCCCACCTGAGCCTCCGGCTCACTCGCCGCTCGCACACGCGTAGGGGCGGTCGAGCGACGAGGACGGTACGGCGGAGTCGGGCCACGTGAAGTGCCACCACTCGCGTGCGTAGGGCACGAAGCCGGCACGCACCATCGCGTCGCGCAGCAGCAAGCGACGCTCGAGCGCTGACCCCTCGACGGCTCGCAGGAAGCTGCTCGGACCGAAGTGGTCCCACGCCGAGCCCATGTCGACGATCTGACCGTCTCCCCGCGCGAACAAGCCGACGTCGATCGCTCGCCCCTCGTTGTGCGCCGAGCGAGCGGCAATCCATCCCTGCTCGAGCAAGTCCTCGTGGCCTTGGGCGCGAGCCCAGGCGACCATCGCTCGACTCGCGCGGCGAGGTCGATAGGCGTCATACACGACCAGGCCAAAGCCGGCTCGCGCGAGCTCGTCGGCGGCCTCGGCCAACGCGGCCGCAGCGTCGGCTCGCAGCCACGCGCCCGCGGCCTCATAGCCCGGCAAGGGTGCACCCGAGAAGTTGTCCGCGCGGTGATAGCCGGCGACGACTCGAACATCGCGGATCGCCAGGCGCAGATCGACGAAGCCAGGCGGTGGGTCGACGAGCTCGCAGGTGATCGCGGAGGTTGGGCTCGCAACACGCGACGTGGCTCTGTCCCCGAGATCCGCGGCCGCTGTGTCCCGAGCATCGGTGACCGCTGACGTCGCCGCGGCCACACGGGCGCCCTGGTGATCGGTAGCGCGCCGCTGCGCTCGCGCAGCCGAGCTCCCGTCGTCTCGCTCCTCGACCGCGCACGCGAGCACGAGCACGCCCTGCACGACGAGGGCGCACAGGCGTCCTCGCCCGCACCGCTCAGGTCCCATCCAAGTCCCCACCCTCCCGGCGCCAGCGTCCACGCGAGAACGCGTAGCGACCGGTCTCGCGGCGCTCTGCCGCGAGGCGAGTGAGGGCAGCCTGCATTCGCTCGCGGACCACGGCATCGCAGCGCTCGACGAACGCGTCGTCTTCGGCCGCCTCTGGACCGCTGCGCTCGAACTCGATCGGATCGAGGACCTCGAGCAGCATGCGGACGGGAAAGGGCACGTAGAGCGGCGGAGGCCCGGGCGTCAGGCCCCAAGGCAAGCTCAGCGTCAGCGGCCAGGTCTTCACCCGAAACAGCTTCTCGGTCAGCAGCAGCCTCGAGAGCGCTCGTCCGCCGCCGAGCACCACGAACACCTCGTGCGCGCCCGCGACCACGACCGGGACGATCGGCACGCCCTCGCGGAGGGCGAGGCGCACATAGCCGGTTCGTCCGGCGAAGTTGATCTGATCGCGCTCGGCCCAGGGTCGCAAGGTGTCCTCGTCGCCGCCGGGATAGACGAGCACCTTGCGACCAGCCGTGAACACGGCGTGGGCCATCGCTCGCGAGGCCCGAACCACCCCGAGCGGGACGATCTGGCGAAACAGCGGCAGGCTCACGACCATGTCATGGGCCAACCAATAGGGCACCGCTTGCACGCCGTGCGCCCGGTAGAGCGCGACGCCGATCACAAACGAGTCCGGCGACATCGACCCGCCGCTGTGGTTGCTGACCAGCAGCGCGGGCCCACGCGGCACCCGTTCGAGGCCGCGAACCTCTGGTTGAAACCAGAAGTCCAGCGCTGGACCAATCCGCTCGACCGCCTTGGCGAGTAACTCGTCATCGCGGGCGACATCGTCGGGATCGAAGTGCTGTGGGTCGGACACGGCCCAGGCAGACGATAGCCCACCGCGAGCGAGTTCCCGCCCGTGCGCCAATCGACGGTGGACTCACATGCCGGAGCAGCCACGCGACACCGGAGGTCGCGTCAGCCATGTGCGCCGCCTGGCCTGACACAGGACGCCTATACTTCGATCCGTGCCTGGACCGACTCTGCACCATCGCACCTGCCATCTATGCGAGGCCATGTGTGGCCTCGAGATCGAGACCCGCGATGGTCGCGTGGAGGCGATCCGAGGCGACCGCGAAGATCCTCTCAGCCGCGGCTACTTGTGTCCAAAGGGCGCGGCGCTCGGCCAACTCCACGAAGACCCCGATCGGCTCCGTCGGCCGCTCGCGCGCGCTGGCACGAGCTGGCGCGAGCTCGACTGGGATGAAGCGCTCGACCGCGCCGCCGAGGGACTCGTTCGGGTCCAGCGAAGCGGGGACGACGACGCGCTCGCGGTCTACGTCGGCAACCCGGCGGTCCACAACCACGGCACGGTGATCGTCGCGCCTGCGTTCTTGCGGGCGTTGCATACCCGGCACCGCTACTCGGCGACCTCGATCGATCAGCTGCCGCAGATGCTGGTCGCGTTCGCGATGTTTGGCCACCAACTGCTGATGCCGGTCCCCGACATCGATCGCGCCGAGCACCTGATGATCGTCGGCGCGAACCCGCTGGTCTCGAACGGCAGCATCATGAGCGCCCCCGACATGCGCCGACGACTGCGCGAGCTTCGACAGCGCGGCGGCAAGCTGGTGGTCATCGATCCTCGCCGCAGCGAGACCGCCGAGCTCGCCGACCAGCACCTGTTCGTGCGCCCAGGCACCGACGCGCTGGTGCTGCTGGCGATGCTCCACGTGATCCTTGCAGAGGGCCGCGAGCGCCTCGGTCGCTTGCTCGAGTTCGTCGATCGCCTCGCGCGAGTCCGGGTCGCCGTCGAGCCCTTCACTCCCCAGCGAGCGGCCGGACCCTCGGGCATCCCCGCCGAGCAGATCCGCGAGCTCGCCCACGAGCTGGTCGAGCGGCGCGGGGTCGTGTACGGGCGCGTGGGCGCGGCGACGCAGGAGTTCGGCAGCCTGACGCACTGGGCGATCCAGGTGCTCAACATCGTCGTCGGTGCGCTCGATCGTCCGGGCGGCTCGATGTTCCCGATCCCGGCCGTCGATCCGATCACGCTGCCCGGCGGGGTCGGACCCGGCGCGTTCGGCCGCTGGCACAGCCACGTGCGTGGGCTGCCGGAGTTCGGCGGCGAGCTGCCCGTTGCGACCTTGGCCGAGGACATCCTCGCACCCGAGGGCACGCCCTCGCGAGCACCGGCTGGCTCGCGGGCGCTGGCGCGGATTCGCGGGCTGCTGACGATCGCCGGCAATCCGGTGCTGTCGAGCCCCGCAGGCTCGCGCTTGGCCGAGGCGCTCGAGCAGCTCGAGTTCATGGTCAGCGTCGATCCCTACGTCAACGAGACCAGCGTCCACGCCGACCTGATCCTTCCGCCCTGCTCTGCGCTCGAGCGCAGCCACTACGATCTCGCCTTCCACCTGTTCGCGGTCCGCAACACCACGAAGTACTCGCCGCCAGTGTTCGAGCGCGGGGTTGATCAGCGCGAGGACTGGCAGATCCTGCACGGCCTGTGGACCCGGATCGATCGCCTGCGCGGACGCGCGAACGTCAAGCAGCGCTTGGTCCACGAGCTGCTCGGGCGCGTGGGCCCGGACGGTGTGATCGATCTCGGCCTGCGCCTCGGTCCGCACGGACGCCTGCTCCCCTTCGGCAAGCGTGGCCTCAACCTCGCCGAGCTGCGTCGGCACCCGCACGGGATCGATCTCGGCCCGCTCGAGCCTTGCCTGCCGCAGCGCTTGCCAGGTCCGCGCAAGCAGATCGATCTCGCGCCCGAGCTGCTGCTGCGCGACCTCGGGAGGCTCGAGCGCGCGTTCCCGATCGGTTGGGTCGAGCCGCCGCCACCGACACCCGAGCGACCGCGCTTCGTGCTGATCGGCCGTCGTCAGCTGCGCAGCAACAACTCGTGGATGCACAACCTGCCCAAGCTGATGGCAGGCAAGCCCCGCTGTACGCTGCAGATGCACCCCTTGGACGGCGAGCGCCTGGCGCTGCGTCCGGGTGACCGCGTGCGCGTGCGCGGAGCCGCGGGCGAGGTGGTCGTCGAGCTCGAGCTGAGCGAGCGCATGCGGCCTGGGGTGGTCAGCCTTCCGCACGGGTTTGGCCACGCGCGTGCGGGGGTGCGGCTGCGGGTCGCCAGCCAGCCCGACAACGCCGGCGTCAGCGTCAACGATCTCGGTGATCCAGAGCGCGTCGACGAGCTGTCCGGCGTCGCGGCGTTCTCGGGCGTGCCGGTCACCGTCGAGCTCGTCGCGCCCTAGCTCAGCGATCGCGAGACAGCGGCCCAATGATCACGAACGCACCACGGACCTGACCGGCAGCGAAGCCGGTCGCCTGGTCGTTCGGGTACAGCTCGGTCAGCTTGGCCTCGACCTCCGGGCTGATCTGCGCGTCGTTGCCGTGGCAGCTCAGGCACAGGCCGCCAGTCGGGATCGCCTTCATCACGCGCAGCGTCGCTCCGCGCTCGTCCTCGACGATCTCGTGCCAACGCAGGGTGCTGGCGTCGGCGCCCTCGCGCTGGCGTCGATCGAAGTCCTCGAGCACGGCGCGTTGCCACTCGGTCGGGGCGTTATCGGGGTTGCGGACTCGCAGCGAAGTACGCGAGATGGTCCAGCCCTCGCCGCTTTGGGCCGCGCTCAGCTTGGGCGCTTCGCTGCGACACACCGCGATCGCGGCGGCGGGACCATCGGCTTCGATCGCCGCGAGCAGGGCGGCTTGCAGGCTCGCCTGCATGGCTGCGGCGCGGCGATCGGCCTCGGCGAGCGCCGCCTCGAGCTCGGGCGCACCCGCTTGGCTCGCGCCGGTCTGATCTGCTCCGTCGTTTGCTCGGTCCTTGCAACCGACCGACGACCCGAGCAGCGCGAGCAGGGCGAGCGACGCGATCCTTGGCAGCATGGCGGTTGTTTGCCGGTTTGGCCGGGCCGCAGCCAGCGGGAACTTTTTGCCAGCCAAACCCTGGCCGAACGCTCCCGCCCGGCCAACAATCC
>CBFGLP010001409.1:0-2323 GCA_965649595.1 uncultured Myxococcales bacterium
CGGCCGCGAGCTCGCCGATCATGAGCTCGGGATACATCAACTCGTAATACAGCCGTCGCCAGCTCTCGAATTTCAAGCTCGCGTCACCGCAGCTCGCGTCGGCACCGATCTTGACCTCGCACAGGTCACCGCCAGCGTGGCCGAGCTCGACCTTGAAGCTAGCTTGGCCATTGGCCCCGAGCTTGGCCTGACCCTTCCAGGTCTTGCCGCCGTTCGACTCGGCAGCCGGCGCGTCGAGGCCGTCATCGAGCAGCCGCGGACGCGGATCGTTGCGCTTGGTCGCCGGCGTGAAGTTGACCTCGATGTAGACGAGGTCGCCTTGCCGAGCCTGGCGCGCCGACTCCTCGCGCTCGGTGTCACCGACGGCCCCGACCACGAGCTCGAGCTCGTGACCAAAGGGCTTGGCCTCGGTCCAGCCCTCGACCGCGCGATCGAGGTTGACGTACTGGCGAGTGGGCGCGCTGGGGTCGGACACCGCGGGCGAGACGAACTCGAGCTTGTAGGGGTTGCGCTTGATCTCGTAGGTCCGCTTGCGGCCCACGTGGCTCGGGTTGACCAGCTCGTAGGGCGGCTCGGCCTTGATTGTGTACGGGGCCTTGTCGGTCGCGCCGGTCCACTTGCCGCTCTCGTCGGCGGTCTTGACCGGCGACTCCTTGCCCTTGCAGACGACCCGGAACTTGGCCTGCTTGTGGGCCTTGTCGTCGGCCGAGGTGAAGATGACCTCGACGCTCGCCGGCCAGACCCGATGGACGTCGGGCTCGCCGTCGCGGACCCGATCGCCGCCGGTCGGCAGCTTGATCTTGGCCTTGTAGGTGATGTCGTAGAAGTCGATGCCGTCGTCGACCGGCGCGGGCGTGTAGTCGTGGGTCGCGAGCGACTCGGGGTAACCGCTCGGAACGTCGACGCTGATCGGGGCGAGCTCGGTCTGCACATCGCCCTTGATCTCGGTCACGACAAAGTCGGTCTGCTTGATCTTGGCGACCAGCTTGGGCTCGCCGGTGATCCGGGCAGTGAGCTTGATCGGCTCGTCGTCGTAGACGTGCTTCACCATGGGCGACTCGATATTAAGCGATCGGAGCGACCGAGGGGTAGCGGCCCAACGATCACTGGCGTGTTTCCAGATCGATGTCGAGCGCCGCGGCCTTGGTACCGAGATCGAGTTGCTCGACGTCGGCGGTGGCCTCGAGCTCGAGCTCGTCGTGCTCGGACTCGACGTCGAGGTCCAGATCCTCGGACTCGGCCGCGGTCCACAACACCACGTCGTACTCGCGCTCGAGCAGCTCCGGAGGCAAGTACTCGGCCTCGTAGCGCTCGACCACCTCGCTCGCCCGGATCACGCGAGGCGCTCGGACGATCACGATCGCCCCGCACACGACAAAGCGGGCTAAGCGTTCGGCCGGCGAGCTGGTCTGGCCAAACGACGACTCCTCGTGCTCGGCCAACAACCCGCGCAGCACGTAGTCCGAGGTCTCGCGCAGCGCTGGCCCGAGCAGCGCGAGCACCTCGGCCTCGTCGAAGCAGCGCAGCCGCTCGCCGGCGTCCCGGGCCAGCTCACCGACCATCCGGTGCGCGGCGTGGACCTCGAAGTCGGCGAACGGGCCGTGCAGGCGCACGAGCATGGCCGCCAGCGTACCACCGCGAGGGTTGAGCCATCGCAGTAAGCGCGAGACCATGCGCCGACATGGCCTACCGCACCGAGGAGCCCAACCAGCAGCTCGTCCCCGTCCAAGAGTGGCAGCTCGCCCCGACCCGCGAGGTCTCGTTCAGCCAGGCGCGTCTGCCCGGCGCGCTCATGCTGCTGGTCTCGCTCGCGCTGATCCCATTTTTCGGCCTCGGCCTGCTGATGCTGCGCGGGCTGGTGCTGGTCGAGCCGAACGAGAGCCAGGCCGTGCTGCTGTTCGGCAAGTACATCGGCACACTCCGGCAGACCGGCTTTCACTGGATCAACCCGCTCACGGCCCGCAAGCAGGTCTCGCTGCGGGCTCGCAACTTCGACAGCACCAAGCTCAAGGTCAACGACAAGCGTGGCAACCCGATCGAGATCGGCGCGGTCGTGGTCTGGCGGGTCAAGGACACCGCGCAAGCGCTCTTCGACGTCGAGAACTACGAGTCCTACGTGGGCGTGCAGACCGAGTCGGCGATCCGGACGATCGCCGCACGCCACCCCTACGACGCGGCCAACGAGGGCGAGGTGTCGCTGCGGGGCGGCCACTCGGAGATCGACGCGGAGCTGATGGCCGAGCTGACCGAGCGGCTCGACCACGCTGGCGTCGAGATCCTCGAGGTTCGGATCAGCCACCTCGCCTACGCGCCGGAGATCGCC
>CBFGLP010001410.1:0-10953 GCA_965649595.1 uncultured Myxococcales bacterium
CGCGGTCGAGCGCTTCGGCGGGGTCGACATCCTGGTCAACAACGCGGCCACCAACCCGCACTTCGGGCCGATCCTTTCCGCGGACGAGAGCCA
The DNA here is from genome assembly GCA_965649595.1 of uncultured Myxococcales bacterium. Classification (GTDB taxonomy): domain Bacteria; phylum Myxococcota_A; class Polyangia; order Nannocystales; family Nannocystaceae; genus Plesiocystis. The sequence goes on from CBFGLP010001410.1 coordinate 94, forward strand.
CTGGGACAAGACCTGGGACGTCAACGTCAAGGGCTACTTCCGGATGGCCAAGGCCTGCGTGCCGGTAATGAAGAAGCGCGGCGGCGGGCGGATCATCAACATCGCCTCGGTCGCGGGCAGGCGCGCGCAGCCGGGCATGGGCATCTACTGCGTGTCGAAGGCGGCGGTCGTGATGCTCACGCAGGTGCTCGCGGTCGAGCTGGCCGACGCGAAGATCAACGTCAACGCGCTCACGCCCGGGTTCGTCAAGACCAAGTTCTCCACCGCGATCTGGGGCAACGAGGCGATCAGCAAGGCGGTGCTCAAGGCGATCCCGCAGCACCGGATGGCGGCGCCCGAGGAGATCGCGGCGCTGGTCCAGTTCCTGGCTTCGGACGCGAGCAGCTTCGTGACCGGATCGATCATCGACATCGACGGTGGCCAGCTCGCGGCGTCGGGGATTCCGGTCTGACCAAGCCGTTCACATGCGCGGTCGCTACATGCTTCTCATCGGGCTGGTCGCCGGCTGCTCACCGGCGCCCGAGGTCTTGGTCGTCGAGGCCCGCGACCTCGGCCCGACGGCGGAGGTGCCCGCGATCCAAGGCCGCGACGGTGGCTACAGCGCGCGGTCCTTTGGTCGCTCGATCTGGCTGTTCGGCGACACGATCCTGAGCGAGGCCGACAGCCGCGGCTCGAGCTGGCGGCACAACTCCTGGTCGTGGACGCAAGATTTTACGGCCGACGACGGGCTCGTTGGCTTCGAGCATCCCATCGACACGTGGGGCGGACCGGCCGAATTCTTCCCCTACACGACCGAAGAGTGGGACTACAACGAGGCCCACGCGATCTACAACGCCGAGTGCGAGGAGCCTTGCGGCGCGCGAGTGATGCTCTGGCCTGCGGCGATCGTTCCGGACGCTGCTCGGCATCGGACGCTGGTCTTCTACGGCAAGTACGGTGGCGAGCCCGGAGAATGGAATTTCTGGTCGATCGGAGCATCGGTCGCGGTCTGGAGCGACTTCGAGTTCGGCCCCGTCCGCCCGATCCTCGACGCAGCCTCCGACGAGCCGACGCTGCTCTTCCGCGATCCCGAGCCGATGTTCGGCGCCGCCGCGGTGCTCGACGAGGGCTGGATCTACGCGTTCGCGTGCGAGGGTGAGCTGACCAAGCCCTGCTTGCTCGCGCGGGTCGATCCCGACGTGCTGTTCGAGCGCGACCAGTGGACCTACTGGAACGGTGACGAGTTCGGCCCCTCGCTCGACGACGCCGTGCCGGTGTTCGAGGGCCACACGATCTTGTCGGTCCACTACAACCGTCACCTCGAGCGCTGGCTGGCGATCTACAGCGAGCCGCTCGGCAACGACGTGATGCTCCGAACCGCCGAGCGGATCGAGGGGCCGTGGTCGCGGGCGGTCAGCGCGTTTCGAGCCGAGCCCTCGCACGACAGCTCGCCGCCATACAGCGCGCTCGGCCACTCGGAGCTCGCGCGCGAGGGCGGGCGCTTCGAGTACGTGAGCTACTACCGCGCGACCGGCGATTGGACCAGCGAGGTCCGCTTGGTCGAGGTTCGGCTCGATCCGCCCTGATCGGCGCTAATCGTCCTCGATCGGCCCGTGGTAGGTTCCGCCACGAATGTCGAGCGAGCGTCGAGCTCCCGTCCACGCCCCCGCGCCTTCGCGTGCCCGGCGGGTGTGGAGCTGGGTCGCGTCGATCGTGGCGGCGCTGACCTTGCTGGCCTTGGTCGCGCGCTTCGGGAGCATCGCGCTGTGGCCTGATCCGCTGGTCCTTCCGCACCCGGAGCTGCTCGTCGCCGCGTGCCTGGTCCAGATCCCCTACGCGCTGCTGCGAGCGATGCGGCTGCGCTTCGTGCTGGATCCGAGGGTCGCGCTGGCGACCGGTGATCCGCGGCGGCGGCTCGACTGGCGAGTGCTGCACGGCAGCGGCCTGGTCAGCTTCCCGGTCGTCATGCTGCTGCCCTTTCGGCTCGGCGAGCTCTCGCGCCCGCTGCTGCTGACCCGCGCGGGCGAGCCGGGGATCGGGCTGGCCGAGTCGGTCTCGGCGATCGCGGTCGAGCGGGTGGTCGACGGGCTCTTGGTCGTGGGGATGCTGTTCTTCGGGCTGGCGTTTGCGAGCAGCCTCGACGCGAGCACCCCGGAGCACGTCGAGACGCTCGGTTACGTGCGGGGCTTCGGTCGGCTGATGGCGCTGACCTTCGTGCTCGGGCTCGCCGTGCTGATCGGCGCGGCAGCGCGCCCCGACCTGATCGAGCGCTGGGTCGGCAAGCTCTTGCCGGACAAGCTGGGCGAGCGCGCGTCCGCGGCCGCGCTGCGGATCGCGGGCACGATCGCGCTGCTGTTCAATTGGCGGCAGGGCCTACCCTTCGTGCTCTGGTCACTGATCTATTGGACGGTGACCGTCCTGCAGCTGTGGTTGGTGCTGCACGCATGTGGGCTGACGCTCGACGTCGCCGAGGCGGCCGCAGTGGTAGCGATCGTGGGCCTGAGCATTCAGCTACCCGGCGGTCCGGCGCAGGCGGGAAGCTTTCAGGTCGGCATGGCCGTCGCTCTGGGACTGCTCACCAGCGCGAGCGAGTCGGCTGCGGCGTCGAGCTTCGCCGCGCTGATGTACTTGCTGCAGCTCGCGGGCACCGTCGTGCTCGCGCTACCCGGCGTGTGGTTGTTGGCTCGCGCTCGGCGACACAGCGAGCAGCAGCTCCCACATGGCAAGGACAATTAAATCTCTGGCCAATCAATTGGCCGCTCGCTGATTTGGAAAACTCGATTGGCGATTGCAACCGATCGCTCCCATGATCGTGTGAGGGTCCTCGTGTCTACTCGTCGTCGTCGTGTAATCACCTGGCTCGGTTTCCTCTTCGGTCTCGCTGCGTGTGATCCGGCAACGCCGCCTCCGGTCACCGCGGACACCGAGCCCATCCCCATCGAAGCAGCGGCAGACGAGCGCGCGGAGGAGCCCGAGGCACCTTCGCGCGCCTCTCTTTCGGACGAAGAGAGCGAGGCCGAGCTCGAGGCCCAAGCGCTACCGGACGACGACGACGTGGTCCCCTATCGCGGGACGGTCATGCTCGTCCCGCTGAAGAGCTTCCCCGAGGACCTGATGGTCGCCGTCGAGCAGGGTCTGAGCCGCGAGCTGGGGGTCCAGGTCGTACGCAACGAGGTCGTCGACCTGCCGAAGTTCGCCTACTACGCGCCGCGCAAGCGCTACAAGGCCGACAAGCTGCTCGAGTACCTCGATGGCATCGCGGAAGCGACCAACGATCCCGACATCCGAGTGCTGGGCCTGACCGAGGTCGACGTGTCGGTCAGCACCGAGGAGTTCGAGGACTGGGGCATCTTCGGGCTCGGCCGCATGCCCGGTCGCGTCGCGGTGATCTCGAGCTATCGGCTCAAGCGCAAGACCAAGCACCACAACCCCTTGCACGGCGACGGCAAGCGCGACCTCGTCCGCTTCCGCGTCTCGACCGTCGCGATCCACGAGATCGGGCACACCTTCGGGCTCGATCACTGCGGCGAGAAGGAGAGCAACTGCGTGATGCTCGACGGCGAAGGCGGGATCACGAACACCGACATGAGCAGCGGCACCTTCGGCCCGGGTTGCCGGATCAAATTGGCAGGCGTCGGCGCCGAGGTCGAGCAGTGAAGCCTGCACGAGGCGGCTCGCACGCGTCTGCGCCGAGTGCCTTTCCACCAGAAATGATAAAGTCCGGGCTCTATGCCCGAACCAGCAGACGCCTTCGAAGGCCTGCGCCGACTCGATCTTCGCGGTGATGACCAAGCGGCGCGCGAGCGTTGGCGAGCGATGTGTAGCCGCTCCGCCGGGCTCGACGGCGAGGCCGATCTCGCCGCCCGAGCGATCGTCGAGCAGGTCCGTCGCGAGGGTGACGCGGCGATCGTCGAGCTGACCCGGCGCTTCGAGGGTCGCGAGCTGAGCCCGGCGCAGTTCGAGATCCCTCGCAGCCGCCTCGACGATGCGCTGCTCGGGATCGATCGAGAGCTCCGCAGCGCGCTCGAGCTCGCGGCCGATCGCGTGCGGCAGTTCCACATCATGCAGGCGTCGCACCCGAAGATCATCGGTGCGACGGCGCCCGACTGGGCGCTCTACAGCCGGCAAGCGCCGCTGCGGCGCGTCGCCGTGTATGCGCCGGGCGGCACCGCGGCCTATCCCTCGTCGGTGCTGCACACCGCGGTCCCGGCCGCCGTCGCGGGCGTACGCGAGATCGTGCTGCTGACCCCGCGCCCGAGCGAGGTCGTGCTGGCCGCCGCGGCGCTGGCCAACGTCAGCCGGGTGTTCCAGATCGGTGGCGCCCAGGCGATCGCGGCGGTGGCCTTCGGCACGCAGACGATCCCGCGAGTCGACAAGATCGTCGGGCCCGGAAACGCCTACGTCACCGCGGCCAAGCGCCTGGTGTTCGGCCACTGCGACATCGACTCGATCGCCGGGCCCTCGGAGATCCTGGTCATCGCCGATGATGCTGCGGATCCCGAGCTGGTCGCGGCCGATCTGATCAGCCAAGCCGAGCACGACGTGCTCGCCTCACCAGTGTTGATCACGACGGACCCACAGTTACCCGCCCGGGTCGACGCCGCGCTCGTTCGCCAGCTCGCCGATCTGCCTCGACGAGCCATCGCGAGCGCCTCGCTGCGAGATCACGGCGCCGCGGTGATCGTCGCGAGCCGGGCCGACGCCGCGCGAGAGGCCGACGCGTTCGCGCCCGAGCACCTCGAGCTACTGGTCGAGCATCCCGACCAGCTCGTCGAGAAGATCCACTGCGCGGGTGCGATCTTCGTCGGTCCTTGGACCCCCGAGGCCGCGGGCGACTATACGGCCGGACCCAGCCACGTGCTGCCGACCGCGGGTGGAGCTCGCTTCTCGTCCCCGCTCGGCATATGGGACTTCGTCCGCTACACCAGCATCTTGCGCTTGCGGCCGCAGGACATCGAGCACCAGGCGGCCGCGATCACCACGCTCGCGCGCGCCGAGGGGCTCGAGGGCCACGCCCGCGCCGTCGAGCGACGACTGGCTGGTTCCACCGGCACAAAGGACCCTACATGAGCTCCCACGACTGGCGTCGCCACCTGCGGCCGAGCCTGCGCGAGCTCGAGGTCTACGACGTCCCGCCCTCGACCGCGCCCAGCCGCATGCACGCGAACGAGTGCCCCGAGCCGTGGCCGCAGCACGTCCGCGACGCGCTGGCCGAGGTCGTCCGAACGATCGAATTCAATCGTTACCCCGACACCTCCGGTCGCACGCTGCGACGGGTGCTCGGTGAGCGACATCGCTGCGATCCCAACCGGATCGTGCTCGGCAACGGCAGTGACGAGATCATCTCGCTCTTGCTGACCTCGCTCTCGGGCGGGCCCAACCCCGGCGCGCTGGTGATCCCCTGCCCGACGTTCGTGATGTACGCCCACTCGGCGCGGGTGCTGGGCATCCAAGTTCGCGAGGTCCTGCTGACCGACGCGCTCGAGCTAGACGTCGCGGCGATGCGGGCCGCGTTGCCCGGCGCCGCGATCTGCTTCTTGGCGCGGCCCAACAACCCGACCGCCAGCTTGTGGGACGCAGACGCGATCCATGGCTTGATCCGCGAGTTCCCGAGCACCGTGTTCGTGGTCGACGAGGCGTACGCCGCCTATGACCCCGGCTGCTCGCTCTGGGATCCCGCCGGCCCCGACAACTACGTGCACATGGCGACGCTCTCGAAGGTCGGCCTCGCCGCGCTGCGCGTCGGCTTCTGCATCGCCCCACCCGAGCTCGCGCACGCGCTCGACAAGGTCCGCCACCCCTACAACGTCTCGCAGACGAGCATCGCATTGGCCGAGACCGTGCTGACCCGCTTCGTCGCCGAGCAAGAGCACATGGTCGCGACCACGATCGCCAACCGTCATCGACTGGTCGAGCTGCTCCGTCGGCTGCCCGACGCGCACGTGTTCCCGGATCACGGCAATCTCGTGCTGGTGCGCTTCCCCAGCGACGAGCGAGCCCGGCAGGTCCGAGCCACGCTCGACCAAGGCGGCGTGCTGGTCAAGGACGTGACTCGGGTGCCCAAGCTGGGCGGGTGCCTGCGGATCAGCGCTGGCACCGGCGAGGATCTCGATCGCTTCGCCGCCGTGCTCCAGGTCGCGTAAGACGACTTCAGCCCCCGTGGGGCTGATCAAGACAATTCCGCGCGTGGCCTGGGTTGGATAGACTCTCGCCGCGATGCCGATCATCAAGCTGGTCTGCCAAGGCTGCGGAGCAAACCTCGACGCGCTCGACACATCGCGCATCGTCGAGTGCGGCTACTGCCACACCCGCAACCAGATCAAGCCGACGGTCTACCAGGAGCCGCCGAAGCCACCGCCGCAGATCATCACGTCGACGCCCCCCCAGTTTCAGGTCCAGCCAATCCAGCACACGCCGAAGGCCAACGCCGGCTGCGGGCCGCTGATCGCTGGCGCGACCGTGGTACCGATCATCATCGGCGGCATCGTGGCGTACCTGTCGATGAAGGGCGTCGACTCGCTCAGCGGCGAGGTGCGGGGGCAAGGCGGCGGCCAGGCCTTGGTCGCCGAGGGCCAACCCGCACGTCGGTACCGCTGGGAGAGCGAGCGGCCGCTGGTGATCGACGTCAATGGCGACCAGCAAGAGGACGTCATCGGGCTGATCCAGACCTTCGAGCAGAACAGCAACATCATGCTGGTCGCGGTCTCGGGCGCCGACTGGAAGCTGCTGTGGGAGGTCTCGCTGGGCGACCGCGCGAACATGCCGGGACAGCCCGAGGCGTACTTCCTGCCCGACCAGAAGCTGGCCCTGTTCGCGCTCGGGGCCAGCCTGCACGCCTACGATGTGGCCTCCGGCCAGCGGCGATGGATCGGCAATTTGCCGGATCATCCGAAGGAGATCCTGGGCGAGGGCCAGCAGCTGTGGGTGATCAGCATCGACGAGTCGATGAGCACGGTTCAGCTCGCGGATGGGAAGGTCGCTACGGCGACCGGCAAGGCCAGCAAGGACGCGAGGCCGGTCCGCAAGGACGAGGGCTATGACCTGATCCCGGACAATCGCCAGCTCGACCTCGATCGGGAGCAGTTCGAGGGGCTGTCGATCCAGACGGCCTTTTGCCCGCCCGAGCTGCTTGCGTATCTGCCCGGGCGGGGCGTCTGGGATCCGATCCCCTGCACGCACCCGCACGGGCTCGCCTGGGCCGCGCGCGAGAAGGGCACGCAGGTGCCCTTCTTGGTCGGGTACGACCCGAGCAGCCAAAAGGAGCTGTGGCGACAGCAGCTGGGGACCGCGGGGAGCCTCGAGACGATCGACACCGGGTTCGGGCAGCCGCGGGCGGAGTTCGTCGACGCAGACGCGATCGTCAGCTTCGTGCCGAGCGGGCAGAACAACGCACGGATCCGGAGGATCTCGCTGGCGGACGGCTCGACGAAGTGGGAGGCGGAGCTGCAACGGACGTCGACCGAGAACGTCGACGGGATGGTCGTGGGGAAGGAGCGCGTGGTCGTGAACTATGGCGGCCGCATGCACGTGCTGGATCTGGCGGACGGGCGCGAGCTCGAGCGGCTAGGGGGCGGGTGAGCGCGCCCTCGACCGACCCCCCTCATCGGCCCGGACGGACCGATGAAGCTCAGCCCCCACCCGCTAGCCTCTTGCGCCGCATGCTGACGATCGCTCTACTGGTCGGCTCGGTCCTGCTCGTGCTGGTGGCCGCTGCCCTGATCGTGCGGCCCGAGGTCATGCTCTTTCAGCCAGCTCCGACCGTCAGCTCGACTCCCGACGAGATCGGCTGGCCCTACGAGCGCGTCGAGCTGACCACCGAGGACGGCGAGACCATCACCGGCTGGTACCTGGAACCGGTTCGAAGCACCGAGCTGCCGCGCGGCGTGGCCCTCTACTACCACGGCAACGCTGGCAACATCGCGGGGCGCTTGCCTGTGCTGCTCGGCCTGCAGGAGCTGGGCGTCGCAGTGCTGATCTTCGATTACCGCGGATACGGGGAGAGCACCGGACGACCGACCGTAGCCGGGACCCTGCTCGACAGCGAGGCCGTCTGGAACCACTTGATCGACGAGCGCGGCTACCAGCCCAGCCAGATCATCTTGTGGGGCCGCTCGCTCGGCGGCGCGGTCGCGATCGAGCAAGCCGCCCGGGCCAGCGAGCGAGGCACCCCACCAGCGGCGCTGGTCGTCGAGTCCAGCTTCACCTCCACGCTCGAGCTCGGCGCCGAGCTCTTCCCACTCTTGCCGGTGCGGCTGCTCGGCAAGCGGCTCGAGTACCGCTCGCGCGAGCGCATCGCCGAGGTCGACGCGCCGATCCTGATCGCCCACTCGCCCGACGACGACTTGGTCGGCTTTCACCACGCGGAAGCTCTCCACGCCGCCTCGCGCACCCGCGAGTCGATCCTCATGCTGGCGGGCGGGCACAACGACACCCACGCGAGCGAGCCGCTCTACCGGCCCCGGCTCATCGCGTTTTTATCGGAGGCGCTGCGCTGAGCGCTCGCGCAGCCTTCCACGCGTCGATCTCGTCGACCAGCTTCTTGCGGCCATCTGCCCGCGCGACCACGGCGAGCGCCTCGTCGATCTCCTCCCACCCCCGCTGCTCCTCGCCGCTCTCGACCAACATGCGTCCGAGCACGAAGCGGACCTCGCCGGCTTCGAGCGGGCGGTTCTCGGCGCCGAGCATGCTCACGGCCTGCTCGAGCAGCTCGATCGCGCGACGATGGTTGCCCCGGTCCCACTCGATCTCGCCGAGGCCCATCAGCGGATCGGCCAGCTGGTAGTGCACGTCGCCGTAGAGCCGCTTGGCCAGCTCGACCGCCCGCTGCTCGGCGAGCAGCGCCTCGTCGAGGCGAGCGAGCCGTCGCAGCGCCTCGGCTCGACCATCGCTCAGCTCGACGAAGGTCGGATGCTCGGGGCCGAAGTTCTTGCCGAGCACGGCTTGGGCCTGCTCGAGATCGACCAGCGCCTGCTCGGGCTCGCCAACCTCGACGCGGCTAATCCCGAGGTTCACGAGCGTGACCCCGACCGCCATGTGATCGGGCCCCAAGGTGGTCGTCAGCGCAGCGAGGGCCGACTCGAGCCGGGTGATCGCCTGGCGATCGCGACCGAGGTAGTGCAGGGCCGATCCGAGGTTGACCTCGACGTAGGCGAGATCGCGCGGTGACTCGGCGGCGCCCTTGGTCGCGAGGATCGCAGCGGCTCGCTCGAGCGCCTCGACGGCGTCCTCGTGCCGACCGCTGCTGTCGTAGATGATCGCGAGGTTGTTGAGCGGCTTGGCCACGCTGTGGTGATCGGCTCCGTGCACCCGCTCGGCCAGCGCCAGCGCGCTGCGGCCCAGCTCGATCGCCTCGGCGTGGCGACCTTGCGCGGAGCGGACGTTGGCGAGCGTCGAGAGGATCTCGATCAGGTTCGGGTGGCTGGTCCCGCGCGCGTCGACGATCTGCTCGCGGGCCTGCTCGAGCATCCACGCGGCCTCGTCGTTGCGGCCGAGCTCGCGCAGGTCATCACCGAGCAGCCGCAGCGCGCGGGCGTACTCGAGCCCACCGGCACCGCGATAATCGGCCAGCAAGTTGACGGCGCGCTCGTGCTCGACCCGGGCCTGCTCGAAGTTGCTGCTGGCGGCGGCGAGGTCACCGAGCGCGAGCCTCAGCTCGGCCTCGAGCCGTGGCTCGACACGCTGCTTGCGATCGATCCGGTCGAGCGATGCGCGAGCGAGCTTGGCCCACAGGCCCGCCGCCTCGAGCCGGACCTGCTGGGTTGCGAGCACGACCACGAGGCCCGCCGCAGCCCGGACCAACACCTCGTCGTCGTCACCGGCTTGCGCGGCCAGGGCCGCCTCCTCGAGCTGGGCCTCGGCCTTGGCGGCGTCGCCGAGCGCTGCGTGGGTCCGTCCGAGCAGCAGCAGCACCTCGGCGATGGCCGAGCGGTGCTCGAGCTTCCGGGCTTGCTCGAGCACGCGCTGGCCCGCCTCGAGCACGCGCTCGTGATCGGCGACGACGAACGCCCCCTCGAGCTCGGCGAGCTGCCGCTCGAGCTCGGCGAATCCAGCAGCTCGGCTCGGATCTTCACCCGCGAGGGCGGGCTCGTCGAGCGCACCGGCGCCCTCGCACGCGCTCGGTGAGGGCAGGCGGTCGGGGACGAGATCGATGCGCTCGAGCAGCTGCGGCGCTTGCTCGTCACCGATCCGACGCAAGCCGGTCAGCATGCTGTCGATCTGGACCAGCTGGCGATCGAGACAGACGAGCCGCTGCTCGAGCTGCTCGGGCATGCTCGAGTAGGCTTGGCAGGTGCGCAGCCGGGCCAAGCTCCACTCCTGCGCCCAGCCCTCGAGCGCCTCGCGGGCGGTCGACCAGCTGCGCTCGGCGTAGGGCAGCCCGGTGCGTAGAACCGCGGCATGCAGCTCGCTCTCGATCGACGTGCCCCACACTCGCGCGAGCTCGGTCGAGCCATCGTCGCAGCCGGGGTCCGGCTCGGGATCGCCACGCAACGACACGATCGAGACCACGATCCCGGCGGCCGCCACCATCACGAGCGGAACCCAGGCTGGCACCCAACCCTTGCGCCGCGGCGGCTCGGCCACGCGCTCGAGCTCGTCGAGCAACACGCCCATGCTGGCGAAGCGCCCGTGTGGATCGATGGCCAGGCCACGCAGCAAGATCCGCCCGATCTCGCTGGGGAGATCGAGCGGACGACGACCTGGCAGCTCACGAGGGCGGCTGCGGGTGAGCCTGCGAAAGCGCGAGTGATCGTCGAACCTGCCGTCGAATGGCCGCGCCTTGTAGAGCGCCTCGTAGAGCGCCACGCAGAAGCTGAACTGATCGCTGCGAGCGTCGACCGGCTCGCCGCGCGCCTGCCCGGGCGCCATGTAGGCCGGCGTGCC
>CBFGLP010001411.1:0-7652 GCA_965649595.1 uncultured Myxococcales bacterium
ATCCGAACTACTACAAAGATCGGTTCGGGGTCGAAGGCAAGCGGGTGATCCTGACCTTCGGGTTGCTCTCGCCCAATAAGGGGATCGAGACGATGATTCGCGCGCTGCCGGCAATCGTCGAGCAGCACCCCGAGGCCGTCTACATGATCGTCGGTGCGACCCACCCACACGTGCGCGCGCGCGAGGGGGAGCGCTATCGCGAATCGCTGGTCGAGCTGGCGAACACGCTCGGGGTCGAGCAGAACCTCATGTTCGTCGATCGCTATGTCTCGCTCGACGAGCTCAAGACCGTGCTCGGGGCTGCAGACGTCTACGTCACGCCCTACCCCAAGGAAGACCAGATTTGCTCGGGCACGCTGGCCTACGCGATGGCGGCCGGTAAGGCGATCGTGTCGACGCCCTACTGGTACGCGAGCGAGATGCTGGCGGACGAGCGCGGATGCCTGGTCGACTTCGAGGACCCGGCCGGGTTCGCAGCGGCGGTCAACGAGCTGCTGAGCAACGAGATTCGACGGCACACCATGCGCAAGCGAGCCCATGCGTTCATGAGCTCGGCGACCTGGCCAGAGGTCGGGCGGCGCTACATCGAGTGCTTCAATCAAGCGTACACGCAGCGCAACTGCACGCGCGGCGGGGCTCCACGCACGCCCGAGCGCAGCGAGGCGCGGCTGCCCGCGCCGCGCCGGCTCGATCTCCGCCACCTGCTGCGCATGACCGACGACGTCGGGGTTGTTCAACATTCGAGCTATCACATTCCCAATCGGCATCATGGCTACTGCACCGACGACAACGCGCGCGCGCTGATCGTCGCGTTGCTGGCGACCCGCGAGCAGAGTAACGAGCAGCTCGAGGAGCTGGTGATCCGCTACTTCAGCTTCTTGCTGCACGCGTTCGAGCGCGAGAACGGTGTGTTTCGCAATTTCATGGGCTACGATCGTCGCTTCCTCGAGCGGGTTGGATCGCCGGATAGCCACGGGCGGGCCATCTGGGCGCTCGGGCTGACCGGCGCGCTGGCCAGCGACGCGCGCCTGCGGGCGAGCGCGGGCAGCTTGCTGCACGAGTCGCTCGAGTGGATCGAGGGCAGGGAGGACCTGCGCGCGCTGGCGTTCGCGCTCTTGGGGCTGTGCAGTCACATCGAGGCCTACCCTGGCGATACCCGAGCCCGCCGCAGCGCCGAGCTGCTGGCCGAGCGGGTGTATTCGGCGTTTCGCCGCGGCGCTAACGATCCCGCCTGGCCATGGCCAGAGGAATTCGTTACCTACGCGAACGCGCGCATCTGCCACGCGTTGCTGGCGGCAGGGCAGCTGCTCGAGCAGCGGCCAATGATCGAGCAGGGCTTGCGCTCGCTCGACTGGTTGCTGCGCGTGCAGACCGAGGACGGCCACTTCTCGCCGATCGGCAACTGTGGGTGGCTGCGCCGCGGTAACCCGCGGGCTCGCTTCGATCAGCAGCCGCTCGAGGCCGGCAGCAGCGTGGCCGCGTGCGCGTTCGCTTGGGAGCTGACGCGCTCGTCAATCTGGTTCGAGCGGGCGCAGGTGTGCTTTCGCTGGTTCCTCGGCGACAACGATCTGGGCGAGCCGCTGATCCACGTCGGCAGCGGTGGTTGCCGCGATGGGCTCGGGGCGACCGGGGTCAACGAGAACGAGGGCGCCGAGTCGCTCTTGGCTTGGTTCGAGGCCCAGCTCGAGCTGCGTCGGCTCGAGCTGCTGGTCCAGGCGGGCACTGACGCGGTCGAGCTGGACGGGCTTCATCGGCGGCCCGTCCGGGCGGAAGGGCTCGGGGTCGTGCTCGACGAGCCAGCGTCGTTGGTGAGCGCCGAGGTCCGAGCGCCCGTGTTGCTCGCCGACGCACGAACCAAGCAGAAGTCCCGGCCGAGCTCGGTCCCGAGCAAGCAATCCAAGCAGACGCTGCGTCCGGTGGTCGAGCTCGACGGTATCGCAGATTGATCCCTCATACACCATAGTCGGAAAGCGAGCATTTCATGAGCACCTCTCGGGGGGACGACGAATTCCATGGCGAGCGTCGTCGTACACGCAGGGCTCGGGTCACCGAGCCGTCGTATAGCGAGCTGTTCCACCGGCACCCGGACAACCCGATCATCATCGCCAACGATCTGCCCTATCCTTGCAACAGCGTGTTCAATGCCGCGGCCACGCTGGTCGACGGCGAGACCTTGCTGCTGCTGCGGGTCGAGGATCGTACCGGCCTCTCGCACCTGACCGTGGCCCGCAGCCGCGACGGGCTGCACGACTGGCGCTTCGATTCGGGGCCGACGCTTCGCGCTGATCCGGTCAATTACCCGGAAGAGGTGTGGGGGATCGAGGATCCGCGGCTGACCTGGCTCGAGGAGCAGCAGCGCTGGATCATCGCGTACACCGCCTACTCGCGCGGTGGTCCGCTGGTCTCGCTCGCGGCGACCCGCGACTTCAGGCACTTCGAGCGGCTCGGGCCGGTGATGTCCCCCGAAGACAAGGACGCGGCCCTGTTTCCAGTCCGCTTCGGCGGGCGCTGGGCGCTGATCCACCGGCCGATGCCGGCTGGGAACTTCGGCGCTCACATTTGGATCTCGTATTCGCCGGACCTCGTCCACTGGGGCGAGCACACTATCCTGCTGCGCGCCCGCGAGGGCGGCTGGTGGGACGCGCGAAAGATCGGGCTCTCACCGCCGCCGCTCCTGACCCCACGCGGCTGGTTGCTGCTCTACCACGGGGTCCGGATGACCGCGGCCGGCTGCATCTATCGGCTCGGGCTCGCGTTGCTCGACCGCGACGATCCTCGCCGGGTGCTGCTGCGCTCGCGCGAGTGGGTGTTCGGTCCCTCGCACAGCTACGAGCGCATGGGTGACGTCTCCGACGTGGTGTTTCCCTGCGGGTGGATTCTGATCGACGACGACGAGCTGCGGCTCTACTACGGCGCCGCGGACACGTCGATCGGCGTGGCGCGGGCGAGCTTGGTCGAGCTGCTCGAGTGGTTGGATCGCAACGACGCGCCGGAGCTGCGCTGATGCCCTTGCGTGTAGCGATGCTCTCGCCGATCGCCTGGCGGACACCGCCGCGCGACTACGGGCCATGGGAGCGGGTCGTGTCGCTGCTGAGCGAGGGGCTGGTCGCCCGCGGGGTCGACCTGACCCTGTTCGCAACCGCGGATTCGATCACCTCGGGTCGGCTGCGGGCGGTCTGTCGGCACGGCTACGAAGAGGACCCGGAGATCGACGCGAAGGTGTGGGAGTGCCTGCACATCAGCGAGGTGTTCGAGCGCGCCGACGAGTTCGATCTGATCCACAACAACTTCGACTTTTTGCCGCTGACCTATTCAGCGCTGATCGATACGCCGATGCTGACGACGATCCACGGGTTTTCGTCGGCGAAGATCCTGCCGGTGTATCGCAAGTATCAGGGCTATGGGTGCTATGTTGCGATCAGCGAGGCGGATCGCGATCCCGAGCTCGAGTACCTAGCGACGATCCACCACGGCGTCGATCTGCGCGAGTTCACGTTCCGCCCGCAGGCGGCCGGCGAGCACCTGCTCTTCTTCGCGCGGATTCACCCGGACAAGGGCGCGGACGAGGCGATCGCAATCGCGCGGCGGGTCGGGCTGCCCTTGATCCTGGCCGGGGTCGTACAGGATCACGAGCACTTTCGCCGTGATGTCGAGCCGCAGCTCGACGACCAGATCCGCTATGTCGGCAGCGTCGGGCCGCGCGAGCGCGACGAGCTGCTCGGCGGCGCGCTGGCGCTGCTGCACCCGATTCGGTTCAACGAGCCATTCGGGCTGTCGGTGATCGAGTCGATGGCGTGCGGAACCCCAGTGATCGCGTACCTGCGCGGGAGCATGCCCGAGCTGATCCGCGACGGGTACAACGGCTTCTTGGTGCATGATCTCGAGGGCGCGGTCGCGGCGGTCGGGCGGATCGACTCGATCGAGCGCCGCGACTGCCGGGCGTTCGTGGAGCAGGAGTTCTCGGTCGAGCGAATGGTCGACCGCTACTTGGACGCCTATGCGCTGGCGCTGGACGAGTGGCCGGCCCGCCGCGAGCGCTGGCGTAGCCGGAGGCCCAGCGTGCGCAGGGTGGGGGAGCAGGGGACATGAAGGAGCGAGTGGTTCGTCGCTTTCCAAACAATCCGATCCTCACGCGCGAGGACGTGCCCTATTCGGTTGCGACCGTCCACAACGCCGGGGTGGTCAAGACGCCGGATGGTCGTTATGTGATGCTGTTCCGCTCACATCGACTGAATGGCCGCTCGATCATCGGCCTGGCCGAGAGCGACGATGGGCTGCGATTTCGAGTCGCGAACAAGCCCTTCTTGGTGCCGACCGAGAAACCCCCCTTTTCGCGCTATGAGGAATTCGGGGTCGAGGATCTGCGCATCAGCGCGTTCGAGGATACGTATTGGTTGACTTACAGCGGCTACTCGCGCCACGGGGTGCGGGTGCTGCTCGCCCGGACCGAGGACTTTCGCTCGGTCGAGCGGGTCGCGTTGTTCACCGAATGCGACACGCGCAACGTAGTGCTCTTCCCCGGCAAGTTCGACGGCAAGTACGTGCGATTGCAGCGACCGCACACCGAGATTGGCAAGTGGTCGATCTGGGCCAGCGAGTCGCCCGACTTGATCCATTGGGGGCAGGCGGAGCCGGTGCTCTCGCCGACCCCCTACCATTGGACCGAGCTGAAGGTCGGACCAGGGGCGACGCCCTTCGCCTGCAACAATGGCTGGTTGCACGTCTTCCACGGCGTCTATCCGACCATGGCTGGCAACGTGTATCGGCTCGGCGTCGCGCTGCACGATCTCGACGACCCCCGGCGGATGCTGGCGGTCTCGGACGAGTGGATCCTCGAGCCCGAGGATCCTTGGGAGCGATCCGGGTACGTGCCGAACGTGGTGTTCTCGTGCGGTGCGGTGGCCGAGCCCGACAACACGGTGAAGCTCTACTGGGGCGGCGCCGACACGGTGATGTGCGCCGGACAGACGACGATCGCCGAGCTAGTCAGCCTGTGCGAGAGCGATCGGGTGGGGGTGCCATGAGCGATCCAGCGTCGACCTTGACGAGCGAGCCTGGCAGCGGGCGCGTGCTCGAGTTCGGGACCAGCGGCCTGCGAGGGCTGGCCCGAGACATGACCGATCGCGAGGTATGGCTGACCACGCGCGGCTTCCTTCGCTGGTTGCGACAGCGCGCCGAGCTGCTGGAGGACGAGCCGGGGGCGGTCGCGGTCGGCGAGGACCTTCGCGACATCGATCCGAGCACCGGCGAGTCGAGCACCCCGCGGATTGGGCGAGCGGTGGTCCAGGCGATCCGCGACGAGGGCCTCGAGGTGATTCATGCGGGGCACGTGCCGACGCCCGCGCTGGCGCTCTTCGGTCTGCGGGGGCTCGGTCGGGCGATCCCGGCGATCATGGTGACCGGCGGACACGTCGCGGCCGATCGCAACGGGCTCGAGCTGTTTCGGCCGGGCGGCGAGGTGCTCGAGCACGAGCATGACGACATCCTCGACACCGTCGATGAGCTGCGCAGCGAGCTCGAGGTCGAGGTCGCACGGCGCTTCGACGCGAAGGGCAGCCTGCGCGAGCCACCGGTAACGCCGAGCTTCGATGTCTGGCCGACCGAGCTGTATCGGAGCCGCTACCTGGTCCCGTTCGCCAATCGCAGGCCATTGGAGGGCATGCGCGTGCTGGTGTTCGAGCACTCGGCGGTCGGGCGCGACATCCTGATCGACGTGCTCGAGCAGCTCGGCTGCGCGGTCCGGTCGGTCGGGCGCAGCGAGGCATTCGTCGCGCTCGACACCGAGACGATCGGGCCCGAGGACGAGGCGCGCTTGGCCGCGCTGGTCGAGGCCGAGCGGGTGGACGCGCTGCTGAGCACCGACGCCGACGGCGACCGGCCCTTGGTGGTCGACGACAGCGGCCGCTTTCGTCGCGGTGACGTGCTCGGGCTGCTGTGTGCGGAGATGCTCGGGGCCACGCTGGCGGTCGTGCCGATCAGCTCGAGCGACGCGATCGATGTCCAGCTAGCCCGCTCGCGGGTCGAGCTGATCAAGACCAAGGTCGGCTCACCCTTCGTGGTCGCGGCGATGAACGAGGCGATCGAGGCGGGTGCTCGCGGCGTGGTCGGCTGGGAGCCCAACGGCGGGTTCTTGATCGCCGACGCGCTCTCGCTCGAGCCGCTCGGTGGCGAAGGGGTGCTCGAGCCGCTGCCGGTCCGCGACGCGATGCTGCCGATGTTGGTGATGCTGCTGGCGGCCCGGCGCGAAGCCCTGAGCCCGTCCGAGCTGTTCGCCCGCCTGCCACAGCGAGCGACCCGCTCGGGCTACATCGACGAGCTGCCGCGCTGGCGCAGCGAGCGACTGCTCGAGCGGCTCTTGCCCGAGGATCAGCGGCTGCGATCGCTGAGCTTCGCGGGCGACCGCGTGGTGGCGTGCTGGTTCGATGGCCGCAGCGAGGCTCGAGGGCTCGATGACAAGACCTGCACGCAGTGGCGAGCGCTCCGGGATCGGATCGTGCGGACCTTTGCGCCGCTTCGCCTGCACGAGCTGATCGAGCTCGATCGCCTCGACGGGCTTCGGATGCGCTTTGCGACCGGCGAGGTGCTCCACCTGCGGCCGTCTGGCAACGCTCCGCAGCTGCGCGTGTATGCGATCGCCGACGAGCAGCGCCGGGCCGACGAGTTGATCGAAGCGTGCGTGCGAAAGGGCGGCTTGCTCGACCGCTCGCTGAGCGGGCTTGGCTGAGTCGGGCAAACAGCAGAGCCCGCGCTCCAGGGGAGGCGGGCTCGACAGGCTCTAGCGCAGAGAGATCGAATCAGATCGATCAGGTCTCTTGCAGCAAGGCCATGACCTCGTCGTAGGCCGCGTCCTTCTCGCGGACGGCGGTCTTCTTGATCGCACGCTTGATCGCGGCCTCGCAGTCCTTGTCGGACAGGTCCTGCTTCATCTCCATCAGGACCTCGAGCACGGCGTCGTCGGAGACGTTGTAGATCGTCTCGTCATCCCACATGAACGCGGTCTCGAGGCGCCGCGCGTAGCCGGCGACCGAGACATCTTCCTTGTCGGCGAGGCGCCGCTCCTGAAGGCGGTCTTTCTTTTCCTTGCGGCCGATCTCCCGGGCGATGCGTTCTTGATCGGTGCGTTTCATCGGAGTCCTCCTGGTGCGGGTATTGGGATCTTGGCCGGGCAGAGACTCGACCAGGGCAGCTGGGCCCCCTCGCTGGAGCGAGTGGGGTCCCATCCAGCTGCGGTGGCTGACTGAGCCCTTCAGCCACGGGCGGCTGACTGAGTCGGTTGCGCGTGGGGGCCGAGCGACTGCGTCCAGAGGTCCAGGACTAGATCGCGGGCAGTGTTTAGGGGCAAGTGAGGTCGCTGTCCAGACGCACGCGCCCGCGCAGGGGTGGGCGCGAGGACTGCGAATCCGAGCTCTAGGCTCGGGTGGCTCGCGCGTGTGCCGATCGAGGCTCCAACCGCGCTAGTGGATGGTTCCGCGCAGAGCGATCTCGTGGGTTCGTTTGTTGCCAAGATTCCGAAGCGGCGGACATGGAGGGTGCCGATGGGATTCGACGCCCCAACCGCGCTGAATCAGGCAGAAGGGCTTCGTCAGCCCGTCCGGGCAGAAGGGCTTCGTCAGCCCGTCCGGGCAGAAGGGCTTCGTCAGCCCGTCCGGGCA
>CBFGLP010001412.1:0-2116 GCA_965649595.1 uncultured Myxococcales bacterium
CGTGAAGATCGACGTCAGCGACCCCACCGATGAGCAAGCGGCGATGCAGTCGGCCTTCCACGCGCTGGAGCTGCCGAGCGTGGTCGTGTACGCGCCCGGGGCCGGGCTGACCGAGCGGATCGGCGAGCTTCGGACCGGGCAGGCGCTGCCCGAGCCGAGCGTGCACATCACCACCTTCGTCGAGGCCGACGAGTTCCTCGAGCGCCTCAGCGGCAGCGGCGTGCAGCCGGCCGCCGGGATGATCTGCCGCAAGGGCTGAGTCTCCGACCTTCGGGGCTAAGCCTGTCCCATTAGGCGACAATCCGCCCGATGGGACAGTGCGGTTATCCCCACCCCACAGATAGGTGTGAATCGCGTTGCATCGCCACGGTGCCACCATTGGCGAAACAGCGCGAATGGCACGTGACCACCACTAACAGGAGAACAAGCGGGATCCGCGTTCGAAGGTTTTTGGGGCGTGGGGCAATTGATCACCGAGGTTCAGGACACGTGGGGTGGGACTGTCCGCCACGTCGACGAGTGATTCCTCATGCTCCACTTTCCATGAATCCCCGTGAATCCGGCCGCAGCGATGCGTTGAGCGTCGCAGGAGAAACTCCCACCCCCCACCGCCCCAGCGTCTCCACCTCGAGTCAAATGGCCTCATCGTCGTTAGCGTTACAGTCCATTCACGCGGGTCATTTGACCAGCAACATCGTTGGCACGAAAGCCGCCAATAGCGACGTCGAGGCACGCTCGCACGTAGACTCCCAATCCGACATCGACTTGCTGCACGCCTGGAAGGCTGGGGACCAGCGCGCGGGCGCAGCCCTCTATCGCCGACACGCCCGCTCGGTCACGCGCTTCTTTCGCAACAAGGTCGCCGAGCACGAAATTGCGGATCTGCTGCAGGCCACGTTCATGGCCTGCTTCGAGCACAGCGGACGCTACCGCGGTGACGCCAGCTTTCGTGCGTTCGTGCTCGCGTTCGCCCGCAACCACCTCCTGCACCACTATCGGGTTCGCTACCGCAAGCATGACAAGATCGACTTCGGCGTCAGCTCGATAATCGATCTCGGGCTCTCGCCCTCGTCGGTCATGGACGGAAGGCAAGAGCAGCGGCGGCTGCTCGCCGCCCTGCGTAGCTTGGCGATCGAGCAGCAGATCCTGCTGGAGCTGTTCTACTGGGAGGACATGCCGGGCGCCGAGCTGGCCGAGCTCTACGGCGTGGCCGAGGGCACGATTCGCTCCCGCCTCCGTCGTGCCCGCGAGCTGCTGCTCCAAGCCTACGACGCGCTCGACTCGACCCGGTCGGGCGCAGGTTCGGTGGACACGAGCATCGACAGCTGGGTGCAGCGAATCCGCGAGCAGGTCGGCGGCTGATCGAGAGCGCGCCGATGCCCCCTCAACTCGACGACACGATCGCCCCCCCGCTCGGGGACGATCCGAGTCGCCGCTCCGCTGGCGAGGACGGTCCGGCTCAGCTCGAGCCCGGCACGCTCGTCGGTCGCTTCGCGATCCTCTCGAAGCTCGGATCCGGGGGTATGGGGGTCGTGTATCTCGCCTACGATCCCGAGCTCGATCGCAAGATCGCGCTCAAGTTCCTGCACGAGCGTCGCTCGTGTAAGACTGCTCGAGCGTCGCGCGAGGCCCAAGCGCTCGGGCGGATCTCGCATCCCAACGTCGTCGCCATCCACGACGTCGGCACATTCGACGATCGGGTCTGGCTGGCGATGGAGTACGTCGAGGGCCCGACCCTGGACGAGTGGCTAGCTGCCGAGGCTCGTCCCTGGCGCGAGATCGTCGACGTGCTGCTCGCGGCTGGGCGCGGCGTGGTAGCGGTCCACGCCGCTGGCTTGGTTCACCGCGATCTCAAGCCCAGCAACCTGATGATCGGGGCCGACGGTCGCGTGCGGGTGATGGACTTTGGCCTCGTCTGCGCCGAAGCTCGAGCGACGCTGTCGAGCACAGTGGACGACTCACTGATGGACAGTGGCTCGAGCGGCTCGTTGGTGGACGTGCTCGCTACCCAGTCGCGAAGCGGCGCGTTGATGGGCACGCCGGCCTACATGGCTCCGGAGCAGTTCCGTGGCGACACCGTCGAGGCGCGCACGGATCAGTTCTCGTTCTGCGCGGT
>CBFGLP010001413.1:0-5811 GCA_965649595.1 uncultured Myxococcales bacterium
TCTACCTCGACGAGATCAACGGCGACCGCATGCTCGACGGGCTCGCGGCCGGCCAGATCACCGCGATGATCGGCGTGCCGGCGCTGTGGGAGCTGATCGAGCGGCGGATCCTCAACGAGGTGCGCGAGCGCGGCAAGCTGACCGAGCGGACCTTCGAGTTCCTGCTCGAGCTCAACCGCGGCGTCGGTCGCTCGCTCGGGCTCGACCTCGGCCGCGTGCTGTTCGGGCCGGTCCATCAAAAGCTCGGTGGCAACCTCCGCTACCTGGTCTCGGGCGCCGCGTCGCTGCCCAAGGACGTGCACGAGAGCTTCCAGGGGCTCGGCCTCCACCTCGCCGAGGGCTACGGCCTGACCGAGGCCGCGCCGGTGCTGACCCTCTCCAAGGCCTCGCCGCGCAACAAGGGCGGCAACGTCGGCAAGCCGATCCCGGGCGTCGAGGTCCGGATCGCCGATCCCAACGAGGATGGGATCGGCGAGATCCTGGCGCGCGGGCCCAACGTGATGGTCGGCTACGAGGGCGATCAGACCGAGACCTCGAAGGTGCTCGAGGACGGCTGGTTGCGGACCGGCGATCTCGGCCGGCTCGACGACAAGGGCCGGCTCAAGATCGTCGGCCGCTCCAAAGAGATGATCCTCTCGGCCTCGGGCGAGAACGTGTACCCCGACGACGTCGAGGTCATGCTCGGGCTGCCGCGCTGGATCAAGGAGCTGTGCATCGTCGGCATCCCCGACAAGGACAAGCCCGGCGCGGAGCGGGTCGCGGTCCTAGCCGTGCCCGACTACGAGGGCGAAGGCGTCGACCGGGCCGAGCGACGGCGCGAGGCCGAGGCCGAGCTGCGCAAGGCGATCGGCGAGCTGCCCCGGCACATGCGGCCGACGGTGATCCACCTGACCGAGCGCGAGCTGCCGCGCACGGCGACCCGCAAGGTCAAGCGGACCGACGTGCGGGCGATGCTCGAGACCCTGCGCGGCGCCGCCGAGGCGGTCGCCGAGGCCAAGGCCGCCGGACCCAACGACGGCGGCGTGTCGATGGTCCGCAGCGCGATCGCGTCGATCGCCAAGAAGACCCCCGCCGAGATCCTGCCCCACCACGACCTGCAGAACGACCTCGGCTTCGACTCGCTGATGAGCGTCGAGCTGATCTCCACGCTCGAGGCCGCGGCCCCGCGCCTGGTCGGCCGCGATCTGTCTGCCCTGCGCACGGTCGCCGAGATCGAGATCGCGGTGCGCGAGGCGGGTGTCCGTCCGCCCACGCCCTCGCGTACGCGGCAGATCGAGAAGGACGACGAGGAGCTCTACGTCCCCGACGTGATCCGCGATCCGGCCAAGGCCGCGCTGACGATCGGTCAGCTCAGCTTCTACGACCGGTTCATGCAAGTGAAGGTGCGGGGCAAGGCCAACATCCCGCACAACCGCCCGACGCTGGTCGTCGCCAACCACTGCTCGCACCTCGACATGGGTCTGGCCAAGTACGCGCTCGGCAGCTACGGCCAGAACATCGTCGCGCTCGCGGCCGAGGACTACTTCTTCAAGAACAAGTGGGCGCGGGCCTACTTCGAGAACTTCACCAACATGGCCCCGCTCGATCGCCGCTCGGGCCTGCGCAAGGCGATCGAGCAAGCCGGTGAGCACCTCGAGCGCGGCCGGACCGTGCTGATCTTCCCCGAGGGCACGCGGAGCCCCGACGGGCAGATGCGCGAGTTCATGCCGCTGATCGGCCACCTCGTGCTCAACTACCGGGTCGACGTGCTGCCGCTCTACCTCGGCGGCACGTTCAAGGCCCTGCCCAAGGGCGCGAAGGTCCCGATCCCGCGCAAGCGCAAGGTCGAGGTCCGCATCGGCCCGCCGCTCAACCTCGACGCGCTCGAGCGGCGGACCACCGGCATGAAGCGAGCCGACGCCTATCGCGAGGTCGCCCGGCTGACCCAGCGCGCCGTCGAGACCCTCCGCGACGGTGGCCAGCTCGACCTCGAGCGCGAGGACGCCGAGCGCGAGGCCCAGGCGGCCGGCATCGAGCCAGCCAAGCCCAAGCTCGCGCTCGAGTCTCCGATGGTTCGGCTGTTCAACGATCTCGAGGGCCGCTTCGTCGCCGGGGCCGTCAACAAGCCGACCAGCTTCTACTTCTCGCTGAGCGAGGGCCCCGACGGCAAGTGGACCCTCGATCTGACGCCCGAGAAGGCCGTGTTCCGGATGGGCAAGCCCGACGGTGGCAAGGCCGACTGCGTGCTCAAGACCTCGCCGGAGATCTTCGAGAAGATCGTGCGCGAGCGCTACACGCCTTCGGTCGCCGAGTTCATGGCCGGCAAGGTCAAGTCCAACGACATCGCCCTCCTGCAGGTCTTCCAGCGGGCCTTCGACTTATGACATCCGAAAAGGGCAAGCTCCTGGTCACCGGCGCCGCCGGCTTCCTCGGCCATCACGTGGTCGCGCGAGCGCTCGCGCATGGCTACGAGGTCGTCGCGCTGGTCCGCGATCCCGAGGCCCCAAGCGCCCGTCGCTTGCAAGCCGACGGAGTGCAGCTGGTCACCGGCGACGTGCTCGAGCCCGACACGATCGAGCGCGCCGCTGCGGGCTGCGTGGCCGTGCTGCACTGCGCAGGCAAGGTCTCGCGCAAGCCCGCCGACGCGACCGCGATGGCCCGCATCAACATCGCCGGCGTCGAGACCACGCTCGACGCCTGCAAGCGCGCGGGCGTGAAGCGGGCGATCGTCGCCAGCACCAGCGGCACGATCGGAGTCAGCACCGATCCCGACAAGGTCGCCGACGAGACCGAGCCTCCGCCGCTCGAGCTGATCAACCGCTGGCCCTACTACCGCAGCAAGTACTACGGCGAGCAGGTCGCGCTCGATCGCAACTGTCCTGCGGGCAAGCCCGGGGAGTCAGGAGGATTCGAGGTCGTGATCGTCAACCCGGCGCTGCTGCTCGGACCTGGCGATCTCGCCGGCAGCTCGACCGAGGATGTCCGTCGGGCGCTCGAGCAGCCGATCCCGCTCGTGCCCGCCGGCGGCTACGCATTCGTCGACGTCCGCGACGCCGCCGAGGGCATGCTGCTCGCGCTCGACAAGGGCCGCGCGGGCGAGCGCTACTTGCTGGTCTCGTGCAACTGCACGGTCCGCAGCTTCATCTCGCGGGTCGGTCGCGTAGCCGATCTCGAGGGCCCGGTGTTCTCGCTGCCGCGCAACCCCGCGATCGAGCGAGCGACCCGCTGGCTGACCAAGCAAGCCCATCAGTGGCTCGGCGAGGACGAGGCCCTGCCCGACGTGCACAGCATCGAGCTCGCCCAGCACTTCTGGTACGTCGACTCGACCAAGGCCGAGAACGAGCTCGGCTGGGCCTCGCGCGATCCGATGACCACGATCGCCGACACGGTCACGGACCTGCGCGAGCGCGGGATCGTGACGTTGCGGGCGTCGAGGTGAGGAGCATGCAGGTCGAGCACGAGCCGCCGAAGGTCGCTGCCCCGCTCGTGCTGCGTCACGCGGCTCCGCCGACCTGCGCGATCGTCAACCCCAAGGCCAGCAGCGGCGCCGCCGAGCAGCGCTGGGCAGCCATCGAGGACGCCTTGCGGATCCGCTTCCCCGGCCTGCGCGTGTACATGACCGAAGCGCCAGGCCACGCGAGCGAGCTGTGCCGCGAGGCGCTCGAGCGGGGGACCCGAACGATCCTCTCCGTCGGCGGCGACGGGACCACCAACGAGGTCCTGTGCGGCTTCGTCGACGAGCGAGGCATCAACCGGTTCCCCGAGTCCGTGCTCGCCGTGCTCGCCGCGGGCACCGGCGGCGACTTCCAGCGGATGTTCGGGCGCGTCCGGGTCGAGCGGCAGGTCGATCGCCTCTGCGAGGCGCCGGTCCGGACCGTCGACTACGGCGTGGCGCGCTACACCGACCCGCAGGGGATCGAGCGCGTGCGGCCGTTCTTGAACGTCGCCAGCGTCGGGGTCTCGGGTGAGGTCGTGCGTCGAGTAAACGGCTCGGACGCGCAGCTCGGGCCGACGCTCAAGTACCTGCTCGGCTCGCTGCAAGGCATCGCCGGCTGGCGCAACGTGCAGGTCGAGGTCCAGCGCGATGGTGGGCCCAAGCAGAGGATCGACCTGACGCTGGCGATCGTCGCCAACGGCCAGTACTTCGGCGCTGGCATGTGGGTCTGCCCCAACGCCTCGCTCGACGACGGACGCTTCGACTGCATCGACGTCGCCGGGATGTCGCGGCGGACCCTGGTCGCGACCTTGGCCAAGGTGTTCAAGGGCAAGCACCTGCGCGTGCACGGGGTCAGCCACGCGCAGGCCCACGAGGTCGCGTTCTCGCCGGTGTGGGATCGAGCCGAGGTGCCGATCGAGATCGACGGCGAGCAGGTGGGAAGGCTGCCGGCGCGCTTCGAGCTGCGCACGCGGGCGCTCAAGCTGCGGGTTGCGGCCCGCTGAGCGGATTGTTCAGCCCGGCGATCGATCGGCCTCGTCGGGTGACTGCTGCTCCGCCACCGGGGCACAAGCGTCGAGGATCGCAGCCACGTGGATCGACTTTGGCCATCGCCGCGCGAATTGTTCGGCCTTGATCCACCCCGCGGCATCGCCTCCCAAGCAAAGCGCGCGAGCTTCAGTGGCCAGGCGCTCCTGAACGAACTTGCTGTTGGGGAAGTCGCGGCGATGCTTGGCAATCAGCGAGAGTGCCTTCGTGGAGTCACGATCAGCGAGGGCTGCTTCGATCGCGTACATGAGCTCGAGCTCGCCTATCTCGCGCTTCGATGCGGCTGGCTTCGCGCGGACCGGCGCCTCGATGCGCTCGACGTGCTGCGCACCAGGCTCGAGTCGGGGGCGAGTCTGCGGAATCTGAGTGGGAATCACCGCCCGAGGCCACGGCGGCGCCTCTGGCGTTGCTGCTTCCGGCTCGACGACCAACTCGAGCCCGTCTTCCCGCTCAGGTGCGTCGCCCTCGCGTAGACTCCACGCCAGCAGCCCGACCACTGCACTGGTCAGCGCGAGACCGACCAAGCCCTTCGGCCCGGACGGGCCCACGAAGCCCTTCGGCTTCACGCCGACCCCGACGCTCTCGGCCACCGGACCAGGCTCGGGCGTCGGCCCCGACGTGGGTTGCTCCGGCGGCGGTCCCTCTTGCGCCAGGCGCCGGGCTATGGCGGACCACATTCGATCGGCGACCTCGGGCGGTGGCCCGGTCGCCGCACGCTCGGCCTGTTCGAGCTCGTCGAGGAGCGAGCTTGCACGACTCATCGGCTGGGTTCTCCTGCCTCGGTCAGCAGGCGCTCCGCGGCCTCGCGCATGCTCTTGCGAGCCGCCCGTAGTCGCGTCGAGACGGTGTTGATGTTGAGGCCGAGACCCTCCGCAATCTCGGCCGCGGTGTGGCCCTCGAGCTCGGTGAGCACATAGACGGCGCGGCGGTCTTCGTCGAGTTGCTGCAATAGATCCAGCAGAGTTCGTCGAGCATCACGGCTGGCGAGCGGATCGCTGACAATCCCCTGGTGGATTTGGGCTAGCGCCTCGATCTTTCGCTCGTGTCGCCATAAAGACCGGCGCTGAGTCATCCATATCCGCATCGCGATCCCGAACAGCCAGGTCTTGGCCGACGAACGACCCTCGAACTCGTCGATTCGACGAGCAGCAGCCAAAAACACATCTTGGGTCAGATCCTCAAGCATCGATTCGGGAGCTCCCAAGCGACGCAGGCTCCGCCAGACGAACGCGACGTGCTCACGATAAAACACCGCGAACCGTTGATGTTCGTCGATGGCGGACGTCGTATGAGCAGATAGGGGCACGCGCGCAGCTCTGAATCGTCAGTTTGCATGGAATCGCTCGATC
>CBFGLP010001414.1:0-2767 GCA_965649595.1 uncultured Myxococcales bacterium
CCGAGATCGAGACCGACAAGGCGACGATGGAGTTAGAGTAGTTCGACTCGGGCACCGTGCTCTTGTTGGTGGCCAAGGAGGGCGACACCTTGCCGCTCGGGGCTCCGATCGCGGTGCTCGGGCAGGAGGGCGAGGATCCGCAGGCGGCCCTCTCGAGGCGGGGCGAGACGGGCGAGGGGAGGGCGCAGGCCGAGGCGCCCAAGATCGAGGCGCAGATGCAGGCCGAGTCGGACGCGGCCTCGCAGCGCGCGGCCACCCAGGTCGCTGCACCTGCCCCCGCACCCGAGCCGAAGCCTGCGCCCACGCCCGAGCCCAAGCCGGTCGAGCGGGTCGAGGTCGACACCGCCGAGCGTCGGATCGCCGCGTCACCGCTCGCGCGTCGGCTCGCCCGCGAGCACGAGATCGATCTCTCGTCGATCCAGGGCAGCGGCCCGCACGGTCGGGTGATCAAGGCCGACGTCGACAAGGCCGCGCAGGAGGCCGCGACACGACCGGCCGCGGCCGCGCCGGCCCGCGTCGGCGAGCCAACCAGCGAGACCGACGCTTGGGGTCGCCCCTACCTCTCGCGCCCCGACGAGACCGTCGCGCTCTCGCAAATGCGGAAAACCATCGCGCGGCGGATGACCCAGTCGAAGCAGGAGGTCCCGCACTACTACCTGACGGTCGAGGCCGACATGGAGAAGGCGACCTCGCTGCGGGCCGAGCTCAACCTCGCGATCGAGGGCAACAAGATCTCGTTCAACGACATGATCATCAAGGCCGTCGCGCGGGCGCTGCGTGACTACCCGGCGATGAACGCCGGCTACGTCGACGGCAAGCTGGTCAAGCACGGTGATGTGCACGTCGGCGTCGCGGTGGCCCTCGACGAGGGCTTGGTCGTGCCAGTGATCCGCCACGCCGACCAAAAGAGCCTCGAGGCGATCGCCAAGGAGATGCGCTCGCTCGGCAAGCGAGCCAAGCAAAAGACGCTCAAGCCGAACGAGATGACCGGCAGCACCTTCTCGATCTCCAACCTCGGCATGTACGGGATCGAGGAGTTCACCGCGGTCATCAACCCGGGCGAGAGCGGGATCCTGGCGATCGGCTCGATCGAGCCGCGGGCGGTCGTGATCGACGGGCAAGTGGCGATCCGCAAGCGCATGCGGATGACGCTCTCGGGCGATCATCGGGCCAACGACGGCGCGGTCGGGGCCCAGTGGTTGACGCGGGTGAAGGCGTACCTCGAGTCGCCGCTGCGGCTCTTCACCGATCCGGCCTGAGCTCGACGGCCGAAAGATCATGGCAGCCCGGGACCGGGAGCGGCGCCGAGCAGCCATTGGAGCTGGCTCCGAGTTGGGCGATCCAAGTCTGCGTAAGCGCAACATGCGCCTGCGTTGGGCATGCGCGAGGGTGCCTCTGGCCGGACGCCCACGCTCGCATCGACCAAGCTACCCAGCGATCGAGTTGATCGCTCCGCCGCACCCTGGGACTAGCCAGGCGATGCCGCTCACCCTGCCTGCCGCGGCCGTGCTAAGTATTCGGACACCGAAGGGGGATGGAATGACCCACACTCGCTCGAAGCCCCTCGCCCTCACGCTCTCGCTCTCGCTGGCCTGCTCGCTGTCCCTGCCGACTGTCGCGTCGGCCCAGGAGCCTGCAGCGGACCCCGCGACCACGGCACCGATCGTGATCGTGACGCCTGCACCCGAGCCCGCGCCTGCACCGGCGCCTGCTCCCGTGCCACCGCCCCCGACCTATCAGCCGACGGCCCCCGTCGCACCGCCGGCCCTCTACATGGATCCCCACACCGCCGCGCTCAAGCATCAGCGCGGCGTCGGTCTGGGGATGACCATCTCGGGCTTCACGATGTTCGGGACCAGCTACCTGATCTCCGCATTGGTCGGCACGATCTCGCTCGATCTGGCCGCGGATGTCGGAGGTAGCGGCAAGTACGGTCGGCGCATGTTGATCCCCGTCGCGGGTCCCTTCATGGCGATCCCGCGCTCCGACACGGCGACCGGTGGCATGTTCACCGCGCTGCTCGGGGTGATCCAGATCGGTGGTCTGGTGCTCGGCACCGCGGGCGCGATCAAGTACTCGCGGGCCAACCGGCAGCTGCGGCTGTCCGCCGACGCGGGCGGGTTGAAGCTGCAGTTCTGAGATCGTAGTAGCCAATCAACGAGCGCCCATCGGAGTGATTCGATGGGCGCTTTCGCGTGAAGCTGCCATAAGATCCGGTCATGCGCCGCACCTCGTCCGTGCCCCCCACCTTGCTCGGAGTGCTCGTGCTCGTGGTGAGCCCAGGCTGCTTCAAGGCCACCGACGATACGGCCCTCGACGATGGCGCGAGCGAGACCGTAGAGACCGGCGACACGACCAGCGAGAGCTCGACCGAGACCGACACGGACGAGTGCCCCGAGGGCACGCAGGACTGCCCCTGCGGTCCAAGCGAGAGCTGTGAGGCCGGCCTCGCCTGCGTCGACGGGACCTGCGTGCAGCCAGTCTGTGGCAACGGCGTGATCGAGGGCAACGAGCCTTGTGACGACGGCAACGCGGTCGATGACGACGAGTGCAGCAACACCTGCGCGCTGCCCTATTGCGGCGACGGTATCGTCCAGCCGAACGAGGCCTGCGACGACGCCAACCAGATCGACGATGACGCGTGCAGCAACGCCTGCGTCGCGGCGGCGTGTGGGGATGGCGTCGTGCAGCAGGGCGAGATCTGCGACGACGGCAACGACATCGACCTCGACGACTGCAGCAACACCTGCACCTTGCCGAGCTGCGG
>CBFGLP010001415.1:0-12987 GCA_965649595.1 uncultured Myxococcales bacterium
GCGTCGGCCTCGTCGAAGAGCAGCACCGCCCGCGAGCGCTCGGCCGCCGCGAACACCTCGGCGAGGTTCTTCTCGGTCTCACCGATCCACTTCGAGACCAGGCGCGAGAGGTCGACGACCAGCAAGTCGGTGTCGAGCTCGCGCGCGAGGACCTCGGCCGAGAGGGTCTTGCCGGTGCCCGGCGGTCCGCAAAAGAGCATGCGGACGCCTCGGGCTCCCGGGCGATTGTCGAGGAAGCCCCACTCGTCGATCACCCGAGCTTGCTGACGGACCCGGGCGAGCGCCTCGCGGAGCTGCTCGAGCCGCTCGGGCGGCAACACCAGCTGATCCCAGCTCGCGCTCGGTCGACGCAGCCGCATGCCCGGACGCAAGCTGGTGCCGGCGCGCAGGCGGATCCGCTCGAACAGCTCGGCCGGGCTGCTCGCGCTGCGATCGAGCTCGGCCTGCAGGCGCAGGTCGGTGGCGATCTCGCGGATCATGCCTGGCTCGATCGGGAAGCGGGCCGCCAGCGCGGCGGCCTGGTCGGCGACCTCGGGGAGCGCGTGGGCCCAGGCGGCTCGGATGCCGGTGACGTCGAGCCGCTCGCACTCGAGGGCGATCACCGCTCGCCGACCGCCGAGCTGCAGCTGCTCGCGGGTCGCACAGAAGATCGCCGGGCCGGGTAGGCCGGTGACGCTCGGGAGCCCGCGCTCGCGCTCGGCAGCAGGACGGATTGCGATGATCGGCACGAGCCCGCGACCGATCGTCTGGACGATGATCTGCGCGGAGATGGCTGGCCAGGGCGCGAGCGTCTGCTCGGCGTCGAGCTCGAGTAGGGCCGCAGGGCGATCGGCTGCGGCCGCCAGCACCCGAGCGCGCTCGAGGGCCAAGCGCGGCTCTTCGGCGATCACGAGCAGGTCGACGGCCCGACCCTCGCGCAGGGCCGCGATCGCGCGTCGGCACGCGGGCTGGGACAGCCAGCGCTCGAACCCGATCTGATCGATCGCGTCGGGCTCGTCGATCCGCGGCGCGAGGCCGACCGGCCAGCGCGAGCTGCCGCGCAGCAGGCCCGCGACGCCCGGCGCGAGCAGCAAGCTGCGGTTGAAGAAGGGCCCGTCGTCCTGGAGCTGGACCAGGCCCGCCCCGACGATCGGTCCGTCGTCGAGGCGCCAGCGCAGCTGCTCTCGCTCGTCGGCGGTCGCGGCCAAGAGCTGGGCCGCGAGCCCCACGCTCGGCCGCGCCTCGGCGCGAGGGTGCAGCGACTGCAGCACGCTCGCAAAACCCTCGTGCTCATCGGGCATCGCCGCGAGCGCGAGCAGGTCGAGATCGATCGAGTCGAGCTGCCAAGCCCTGACGAGCCGCTCGAGCACCGCCGCGCTGGCGTCGTCCGATCGAACGTTCGAGCCGCCCTCGGCCATCGAGCGCAGGAAGGTCGCGCCGCGCTGTAGCTCGGGCGAGTCGAGCTGCTCGAGCACCCCGGCGAGTCGCAGCGCGAGCGTGCGGACGCGGACGCTCAGCCGCAGCGTCGGCTCGACCACACCGAGCTCGGTGGGCGCGGTCTCGGGCAGCGGCGACGTGTCAGGCATAGGCGAACCTCACCACCACGCCCAGCTCGGGCACCCATCCGGGATCGAGATCGAGGCCCGCGCGGCGAATGTCGGTGTCGACGTCGCGCAGATCGAAGCGCAGCTCGATCCAGCCGCGCTCGCCGAGCAGCTCGGCGCGGCGGCGGATCAGCCAGCCGAGCAGCGCCTCTCCTCGCGAAGCTTCTCGGCCGCGGGCGGTTGACTCGGCCGCTAGCGCTCGCGCGGGCAGCCGGGCTTCGAGCGCGGCGATCAGGCGAGCACGCGGCGCGACGAGGACCTCGGCCAAGGCACGGGCGCTCGCCTCGTCGGTCGGGCGCGCGGGCGGATCGGCGTCGGGCGGGAGACCGGCGAACGCGAGCAGGGCGGGATCGTGATCGGCGATCGTGGGGGGCGAGAGCGTGCGAGCGAACGAGTGCAGCACCGTGCGAAAGTCGAGCGCGAGGGCGTCGGCGATCGCGTCGAGCTCGGCATACGAGCTCTGCGCGGCCGGCGGGTCGGCGCGGCGAAGCACCGCGATCAGCAGCAGCAGACCTGCCCACTCGCTGACCCCCCGCGCGCGAGCGTCGAGCGGCTCGTCGCGCCAGGGCTGGAGCTCGACGAGGTCGCGCGGGCGCTCGTCGAGCTCGGTCCTTTGCGGCTCGCGCTCGGCTCGCTCGGGCTGCTCGACGACGACGCTCGCGGCTCGCGTTGGTGGACGTGGCTCGGCTGTCGCCGCGCTCGGGTTGGCTCGGGTGCTCGCGCTCGGCTCGCTGCGGGTGGGCGCGCGTCGGGTCGAGCGTCGCTCGTCAGCTGCGGTCTGAGCCCCCTCGAGCCGCTCGGGCTCTGCCGCCGGATGCTCGTCTCGAGCTGGTGCCGGGGTGCCCGAGCCTCGCTCGAGCTCGACGACCACGCGCTCGATCGCCCCACGCTCGCCGAGCACTCGTCGCGCTCGCATCGGCGCCGCGTCGAGCAGAGCCAGCACCGCCAACGCACGCACCCGCGCCCGCGTGCCCGCGTCCACCTGCACGCGCTCGCGCGTCAGATCGCGTTGGATCAGCGCGGCGATCGGTGATCGTTCGAGCTCGGCCACGCTCGGCCGCTCGTCGATCTGCGGCGGGGTGGTCAGCACGAGCTCGGCCTCGCGCAACCCTTCACCCGCGATCCCGTGCACCTGCAGCGCGGCTTCGGCCAGCTCGATCCACGCTCGCTCCGAGATCGCCCGAACCAAGCGTCCGCCGACCGCGGGAGCCTCCGCGAGGCGTCCGATCACTCCGACGATCAGCTCTGCTCGACGGACGAGCGCCCGGACCAGCTCGTCCCGCGCGGAGCCGACTCGCTCGAGCCGGGTCAGCTCGCCGAGGCCCAGCTGCGCCCACGCCCACGCTCGGCGCAGATCCTCTCGCGCGACGCTGCGGGCCATGTCGAGCAGCGCCGCGCTGGGCGAGGCATAGCGGATCACTCGCCGCGGATCCGCCTCGCGCAGGACCGCCTGCAGCTCGCGCGTCAGCGTCTTGATCCAGCGATCGATCCACGCCCGCTCGCCCTCGCGCGGGTCGAGGCGCAGCGCGATCGAGATCGATCGGATGCAGATCAGCTCCTCACTGATCATCCCTTCGGCGAACAGCGCTGCCTCGAGCGCCTCACCGAGCACCCGCTCGCGCACGCGCTCGAGCATCGCTCGACGATCGATCTGCGACTCCGGCAAGCGGACCCGCAGCGCGACGCGATCGATCGTGAGCGCGTGCGTGCTCATCCGACCTGGCTGTCCTCTCCCAGCCGCGCGCTACCCAAGCGGGTGCCCGCGCGCGGCTGTCCAACCACGGCGTTGGTCCCGAGCGTGCTCGCGCCGAGCTGCAGCGTCGTCCAGCCCGAGCTCGGACCGACCACGCTGCCGAGCCCGACGTGCAGGCCCATGCCCACGCGCAGCCCCGCGTCGACGCTGCACAGCTCGACGATCGTGTGCGCCGGTCGGTGCTCCTCGAGGATGTACTCGACCACCTCTCGTTGCTCGTGAGTCAGCGACGCCAGCACCGTGACGGTGAAGCGGTGCGCGTGGGTGGCAAACCCGTCCGCGCCGAGCTCGGCGAGGCTCTGCTCGCTCTCGAGATCGACCAGCTCCTGGGTCCCGATCGCGCCGCCGACCCGAAACCCGGCCCCGACGATCGCGCTGGACTCGGCTGGCCCCTCGCCGCCGACGATCGCCCCGCCGAGCCCGCGCACGCGGAAGTGCTCGATGATCTCGACCCGGCCCTCGCCGAGGTAGAGCTCGAGCATCCGGCGAAGGCCAGGGATCGTGCCGCGGAAGCGGAACAACCACGTCGCCTCGGCGATCGCTTGGCGCCGCGCCTCGACCGGCCAGCGCTCGTCGAGCACCAAGCCGAGCATCCCGGCGAGCCAGGGCAAGAAGGGCTCGGGGCTGGCCTGTGGATGCAAGAGCGCGTGACGCAGGACCGTGCGCAGCTCGAGGTCGGCCAGCGCCCCGTCGAACATCGCCAAGAAGCGCCACAGGAATTCTCCCGCGATCGGATCGCGGGAGAACACCTGCGGGAGGCGAGCGAGCAGTGGGTGCCCAGTCCGCTCGATCCGGATCGAGCGGACCCGCGGCGTCCGGCGACCGTTGCCGCGCAGCTCGAGGAACACCCACAGGTAGCGACCGAGCCGCTGCTCTTGGCCTGCGTCGGCGCTCGGATCGACGACCGCCTCCAAGGTCGAGAAGTGCTTGCGCTCGCTAGCGTCGCGGACCGTCCAGGGGAGCTCGCGGCCGCTGCTGCGCTGGACCAGGCGGCCGTCGATCGTAGCTGGCACGCGCGAGCCCGGAGGCATCGGCGGCTGCTCGGGATCCTTTAGCGTGAACTCGGTCGCGTTGACCGGTCGCGTGCGGGCGATCGGCTGATCGACGGCCTCGTGATCCGGCGGATCGTCGCTGACGTAGGTAGCGATGCGCAGCTCGGTGCCCTTGGGCACGCACGCGTCGATGAACACCCGGCCCCAGCGAGCCTGGAACTCGCCCGCGTCGAGCCGAAAGCCGACCAGCTTGCCGAGCTTGGGGTAGCGCAGGGCGGCCGCGACCGCGTGCCGGAGCCCACGCGTGCCGAAGTAGAGGATCCGATCGTCGGGCGTGCGCGCGATGCCTCGCCCGTCGTAGCCGCGAGCGGCGAGCGGGTCGTCGTCGGTGATCTGCCCGGTCGCGATCACGAAGCTGCGCAGCGGCTGATCGGGCCCGCGCGCGACGACCAGCAATTCGACCCGCTCGCCCCCGGCCTGCTCGCGCGCGGCTCGGAACACGAGGTCGCTCGCGCCCGGGACCGCGAGCGTGTCGATGTTGTTTGCGAGCGCGACCACGCGAGCGTCGGCCGTGCCCGCGTCGACCAGCAGGTAGAGCCGCCCGCGGCTGTCGCCAGCGATCCGCGAGGGCACGCCGTCGAGCTCGGCCGGGAGCGGGCGCAGGCGCAGGTGCCCGTCGCCGGTCCACTCGAGCATGCCCGGCAGCTCCGGCCCGACGCCGAGCAGGCGATCACCGATCCACGCGAGGTCGACCGGGCCGACGTAGCCGAGCGTCGTCCGCTGGACAATCCGGCGCTGCTCGATGTCCCAGATCAGCAGCCCGCCGGTCTCGGCCTCCCACGCGTAGAGCCGCTGCTGCCCGTCGATCGCGAGCCCGGTCGGTCGACGCAGCGGACCCACGCTGGCCTCGGCGCTGACGAATTCTCCCAACGGCTCAGACTGGGGCACCGCAAAGATCGCTCGGCCATCGCGATCCTCGGGCACCGGATCGACCGCGTCTTGCAGATCGAGCTGTGCGCTCGCCCAGCGGTGCACGTAGATCTGGCCCTCGTCCGGCGCCGCACGGAACAGCCGGCAGTGGCGATCGAACACCAGCCCGGCGAGCGTCGGCAGCTCGCCGCTCACCGCCTGCGCGTCGTCGTCCTCGCGGGGCAGCCGGGCCAGCTCGACCGCGCCGGTGAGCGGGTCGAGGCTGGTCTGCCAGTGCGCGCAGCGACGCCACTGATCCAGCGTCTGGATCAGCACGAAGGGGCGATGGACCGGCGGACGCACGCTCAGCACTCCTCCCGCTCGAGCGGCACGGGCACCGGCGTCTTTGCGGGCGGCGGGGGACCTACCTGCTCACCGGGCTTCATCGCCGCGCCGTCGAT
Organism: uncultured Myxococcales bacterium; assembly: GCA_965649595.1. GTDB lineage: Bacteria > Myxococcota_A > Polyangia > Nannocystales > Nannocystaceae > Plesiocystis. Next base: position 5,699 of record CBFGLP010001415.1, read on the forward strand.
CACCGTGACCTCGGCCAGCTCGACCACCTCGTCGAGCTTCAACTCGATCATCGCCTCGATCGGCGGGTTGGCCTCGCGGTCGGCCACGACCTCGACCCAGCTCTCGGTCGCTGCGTCCCAGCCGGCCAGACGGAGGTTGCGGACGTACTCGACGCCCTCGACCTGCGAGACCGCGGCCTCGAGCTCGCCCGCGACCACGCGACGGCCGAGCGGCCAGCCGCGACCCTCCGGGCCGTGCGGTGGGATCGGGGCCAGGTACTGACGCAGGATCAGCTCGGCCCACCGCCGCACACCTTCGATCGGGTAGCCGGGCTTGACCACGATCCCGACCGAGACCGCGACCTTCACGTAGCGCGGCGGGATCACGTAGAGCTCGGTCGTGACCAGCCGCCGCGTGTCGAGCCACTCGCACACGCGCCGCAGCGTCCGGCTGTCGGGCACCGGCGCGCTCGGGTGCTGAGGATCTCGGCGCGGCCAGACCACCACGCTCACGATCCCGGCCGCCTCGGGCGTGCGGGTCGGCGGATGAAAGCGAGCCAGCGTCTCGGCCCGGATCAGATCGGTGCCCGGCGTCTGCAAGGCCAGCTCGGAGAAGTCGCGCTTGGCCACGCAGCGATCGCGGCGGCGCAGCTCGCCGGGGATCCGATCGAGGGCCTCGGCGATCGTCTCTCCAGCCGCGCCGCACCAGGCCGCGAGCGGGTTGTCGACCTCGACTCCTTCGGCGCTCAGCTCGGTGATCGACCCGGCCGCGACATTGCCCTGGGTCCCGCCGCCGTACAGCCAGCTCTTGGCCCGGATCCGCTCGGCCCACTGTGGCGCGCGGCCTTGCAGGCCGTTGCCGAACCGGACCCGTCCGCTCGCGTGATCGAGCACGAAGTGGCGATCGTCCTCGCGGCTCGCGTGGAAGCCATCGACCTCGGTCCAGCGGACCCAGCCCTCGGGCTCCTCGACCTCGAGCACCAGCGAGCCCGGAAGCACCGGCGCGTGCAGCAGCGTCACCTCTTGATCGGGCTGTCCGTCGCCCGTACCCAAGAACGCGGTCTTGGCCTTGCGCTGCTGGATCAGGTCCGAGACGTTGGCCCCGATCCACTGGATCTTGCCGAACCCGGCCCCGTCGCGGCGAAACGCCCGGATCCAGCCGACCAGCTTGGGCGCGAGCTCTTCATCGATCGCGGGCGGAAAGTCGCGCGCGCCGATCAGCTCGGGCGGGACCGTGAAGTTGCCGAGCTCGTCGGCGCTGCGGGGCAGCTGCAGACGCAGCACGCCCTCGCGCTCGAGCCCGCCGGTGCTGTCGCCCGCGAGCTCGAGCGGCTTGTAGATCGGCAGCCCTTGGCCATCGAGCCGCCCGGTCGAGATCTGCCACTCGATCGCCTTGCCCGACCCAGAGCTGCCCTCGCCCGGGCAAGCGTCGACCTTGTCGGGCGCCGGCGCGGCGAGATCGGGCACGAAGCCGAGGTTGAGCAGCAGCGGGCGCTCGTCGTGCTTCACGATCGCGTCGCGAATCACGACCGGATCTAGTTTTCCGGCCGCGACCAGGGCGATCCACAAGCAGCCATCGACCGCCTGGGAGAAGTCGAGCGGCGGGCTCTGGCCCTCGGTGTCGAGCTGCGCGGGCTCGTAGGTCGCGACCTCCTCGTCGCTGTCGAGCCCGTCGAGCGCGTCGATCACCGCCTGCAGCTCGCCGAAGCGCTCGGGCTCCTCGTCGGGGTCGGGCAGCGGCGCCGCGGCCTTGCACAGCGCGATCGCGGTCAGCGGCAGCGCTCGGACCTCGGTCTGCAGCTCGAACTCGATCGCGCCTGCTCGCGCGACCGAGCCCGGGGCGACCAGCACGGTGTCGAGCTTCTCGGTCGTGATCCGCAGCAGCGCCCGGGCCGGTTGCGGCGGCCGCAGGGGGATCTGCAGCAAGCGCAGGAACTCGAGCTTGGTCGCCTCGGGGATCTGGTTGAAGCGAAACAGTAATGTCTCGCCCAGATAGGCGAACAGCTCGATCAGCGTAATCCCCGGATCAGAGGGGTTGTGATCGCTCCATTCGCGATTGTAGACGGGGATCCGCCGAATCAGCTCGTCGCGGAGCTGAGCGTAGGAACGGTCGTCGAGGATCGGGCTGGGCAGCGGCATCCGAGTCTCACTCGAGGTAGAAGGGGTAGACGAGGTTGCCGGGGCTGCGGTCGCGCTTGTGCAGATAGTCGATGCTGATCAGCACGAGCGCTGGATCCTCGCCGGGCGTGACCTCGACCCGGCGCAGCTCGATCCGCGGCTCCCAGACGGTTAGGGCCGTCTCGACCTCGCGCTGCAATTGCGTGCGGGTCGCGACGGTGTTGGGCTTCATCAGGTAGCGGCGCAGGCCCGCGCCGAAGTCCGGTCGCATCAATCGCTCGCCCGGCTCGGTCTCGAGGATCAGCAAAATCGATTGCTCGACCTTGGCAGGTCCCTCGACCATGGGCAATTCTCGGCGGTCGCGATCGGGCACGATCGGAAAGCCGAGGCCCTTTCCCAAGTGACGCCAGGTCGTCATGCGAACACCTCGCGGGGATCGAGCACCGGGTAGTACTCGAGCTTGCCAGCGCCATTTTGCAGCGGCGGGGCCATCGGTGAGTCGGCCGGCGCGGCCGGACCCCAGTCGGCGAGCTTCAGATCGGCGACCAGCTCAGGCTCGATGCTGCCGCGGAAGTCCGTGCGCAGATCGATGAGCCGCTGCACGCGGGTCATCAGCGGCGCGTCCTTCAGCTTGTCGTAGAGGTCGCCCTCGCCGTAGACAATCTTCAATTGGTTGTTGACCCAAGTGGAGAACCCCGCCTGCGTGGTGATGCCGTTGTCGACGAAGACATCCGCCGAGAGATCGAACGCAGCGCCAACCTCGAATTGCACGTCGAGCTGGGCCTTGAGCTCGACGGCGAGATCGAGGCTGAAGGACACCGCGGGCGGAATGCAGAACTTGAGCCGCAACAAGAAGAACAGTTGAAACAGAAATACGATGATCGGCAAAAACGCGAACACCAAAAAGATCGAGATCATGAACAGCAAGATGAACGCGATGAAGCAGATCTGGCCAATCGCGCTCTTGCCCCCCTCGGCGTCGGGGAAGGTCCCCGTCAGCGGCATGGTCGAGTCGGGCGGCATCACCAGGCGCATGCCACCGGCCCCGCCGGTGGTGATCCGATCGGCGTAGGCCTGGATGTCGCGGAAGCTCGGGACCGAGATCGAGACCGGCAGGTTCGCGGTGCCCTCCGGGTCGGTGTCGGGCGCGATGCGGTAGCCGATCGTCGGCTCGCTCCAGACCAGCTCGCCTTGGCAGCCCGGCTTGTGCGGCTGGCGACGCACGAAGCAGCGGATCTCGTAGAGGTGCTGATCATCGAAGCGCGGCGCACCGTTGTCCTCGACCTCGCGTCCGCCGGTCGGGATGACCCCGAAGTAGACCGTTCGACCCGCGGCGGTGTGGTTGGTCTCGCGCGGATCGGGGATCAGCGGATAGAGCGGGATGAAGAGCTCCCCCGCGAGGTCGGTCCGCGGCGTGGCCTCGGCGAGGGTCTGCCAGCTCCCGCGCATTGGATCGATCTCGTCGGGGATCCACGCCTCGGTCTCGAGCTCGAACGCCCCCGCGGCGGCCAGCTCGTCGAGCGCGAGCTTGCCCGCCGACCAGTCGTCGAGCAGCTCGTGCTGCTTCTTGATCGCGGGGCGCTCGAGCTGGCGCTGCAGCACCAAGCCGGAGGCCGAGCGGATCCGGCCCTTGGCGTTGCGCTCGAGGTAGGCGACCTGCTGCTTGGCGAGCCCGACCTTCTGCAGCGCTGCGGTTGCCTGAGCGGCGACCTGCGGGTTGTCGACCCGGACGTTCAGCCGTCGGACCACGAAGCCGGCCTCGCTGACCTCGCTGCGAGCGACGCTCGGCAGCCCGGGTACGTCGCAGTGCAGCTCGACGACGACCAGGTAGTTGCGCGCGTGCGTGGGTTTGTAGAGCTTGCGGATCTGGGTCTTTTCCCGCAGCCAGGTGCCCGGCTCGGCCGCGCCGTCGGCCAGCGGCGGCTTGTTGGGGTTCTGGACCGTGCGGTGGAAGTAGTCCTCGTCCTTCCACACTAGCGAGCGCTGCGGCTCGCGCAGGAGCTCGGCCGCGAAGTTGAAGCCCGCGTACTTCTGGATCTCCGGCTTGCTCGAGCGCCCGGCCTCGGGCACGCCGGGGGCGGCCCAGCGGTACCAGGGACCAGTCAGCATCCAGGGGTGCGTCGAGGTGGCCATCGCGAGTGCTCAGAGCAGGCTGTTGACCCCGGGCGTGTAGGCGGGCGCGCTGACCGAGACGCTCGCGTTGAGCGTCGTGCAGCTGACCGCGCCGGTGAAGCTCGCGGTCGGGGTGGTCACGTTGACGCCCGCGGGCGCGGTGATGTCGAGCGTGGTGTTGGCCCTGATCGTGATCGCGCCGCTGGCCTCGAGCACGATCGTGTGGCCGCTCGCGTGCGTGATCGAGATGCTGCTGCCGTCGGCGTCGAGCTTGATCGTGTGGCCGTTGGAGCTGGCCACGGTGACCTTGCCCGAGCCGCTGCTCTCGTCGAGCTCGATGTAGTGGCCGCCCTTGGTCCGAAGCACCTGTCGCTTGTCGCTGCCCTGCTCGTTGTTGCCCTCGCTCGCCGAGCCTTGGTAGGGCATCTTGGCGACGCCGTTCCAGCAGGCCCCGACCACGTAGGCGCGCGCGAGGTTGCCGGCCTCGAAGCCGACGATCACCTGGCTGTCTTTGGGCGGGATCGCCAGCAGGCCTTGGTTGGCCGCCGCCCAGACCGAGAGCAGCGTCGCCCGGATCTTCACGGGCTGGCCCTCGTCGCCTTGCTGGCCGGCCTCGTCGCTGGGGTTCTTGCCCAGCCAGGGCAGCTCGACCTCGATCCGACCGAGATCGTCGGGCTTCGGGTCGCTGACCTTGGCCGGGTAGAGCCCGTAATAGAGCTGCAGACCGCCGTCGGGGCGCCCGCTCATGAATTCGTGCCTCCCCCGAGGGTCGCCCGCTCGGCGTCGAAGCGAGTCCGAAACCCGAAATCGCGATCGTAGGTGTGACAGAGCTCGGTCACGTACCAGCCTTCGCCCTCGAAGGGCTTCCCGATTCGCTCGAGCGTCAGGCGCGAGCCGATCACCATGTTGGGCGAGCCGCGGGTGACCCCGCTGACCCGCACGAACGAGCGCGCGCGTCGACGCATGTCGGCCTCGGCGATCGTGCGCGCCTGGTCTGCGTCGTGCGGCACCTCGCGGACCCGCACGCTCCCGCGCTTGCCAAAGTTTTGGTCGAGCAGCTCGGGCCCGGTCTTGCCGGTCGAGCCGCCGACCTCGTCGCGGATCAACGAGCCGGCCGCGACCGCGTCGATCGGCTCGGCCTTCGTGGCGTCCCAGCCACGCACGCGCACGGCCGTGCGTTGGTGGGCGAGGTCGGCCCGCGCGACCACGTGGAGCAGGTCGTTGCCGCGGACCAAGGTCAGCTCGGTGCCGGTCCGGGCGCTGCGGGACTTGAAGCAGAGCTTGTCGTCATCGAGCCAGACCTCGGCCTGGATCAGCCGGGCCCGCTCGCGCAGGAACGCCAGGTCGCTCATGTTCCACTGCTCGACGACCTTCCAGGTCGGGCCCTCGGCGTCGACCTGGGCCTGCAGCCCGTGGCGCTCGGCGATCGCCCGGGCGATGTCGGCGTCGGTCTTGTTCTTCCAGCTCTGCACCCGTCGGGTCAGGCGCAGCTCCATCAGGCGATCCTCGGCGAACACCGTCACGCGCGGCTCGTCGGTCTCGGCCAGCTCGAGCTCGATCGCGCTGACCTTGCCGTCGAACACCACGCGCGGCTCGTTGGCGGGCCCGAGCACGACCTCGACGCGCTTGCCGAAGTCGATCACCGCGCCGTCGAGGTACTTGGGCTCGATCGCCTGCTCAGGATCCTCGCTGTCTTGCGCGGCGAGCAGCTGCAGCTCGAGCGTCTTGAGCCCATCGAGATCCTCGGACACCCGCAGCGATTGGAGATCGATCGTCAGCGAGTCGACCAGGTTGCCCTCGATCCGCACGAGCGGTTGTGGGCTCGTGAGCAGGTCTTCAGTCATCAAAGCCCTCCGCTCGGGTCCGGCGGGCGATCGCCCGCTCGCGGGCGAGCTGCTGCTGCATACGGCTGCGCTCATCGAGCGCCGACGAGCCCTGCCGCGCGTCGATGCCCGGGCCGGGCTCGGATACAATCTCGATCTCGGTCTCGACCACGCCGAGGTGCGTGCTCATGTCGGATCCTCCTCACGCTCGATCGACCATGGCGCGTTGGTCGAGCTGGGTCCGCACGTGCAGCCGCACGAGCGAGCGGGGCGCAGCGCGTCTTGTTGGGTGTCGGCGGCTCGCCGGGCGCGATCGGTCCGCGGCAGCGCGTCCCAAGGGGCCGTGATCGGCGTGGTGCTGACCGGCGGCGTGCGGGCCTCGTCGCGCTCGAGCGGTCGCGCGGAGCGAGTCTCGACCCGGCGGCGAAGCGGGAGGCCGCGGCCGTAGCTGAGCGCGCGCGGATCGACGCGCGGGGGTGGGGGAGCGGGCGGGAGCTCTTGGTGGGCGCCCGGTCGCAGGCCCGCGCGAGCGAGCGGGGTGCGAGCTTGGGCGGGCCGCGTCGGTCCGGACGGGAGCACGCGGGCGCTCGGCGACGACGAGCTGCCGCCGTAGGTCGCTGCGGTCGCGTAGGTCGAGTTGGTGGTGACGGTCGTCGAGCTGCTGACGGACGCCGAGGCGCTGTAGCTGGCCGAGGCGCTGTAGCTGGCCGAAGCGCCGAAGCTGGCCGAAGCGCCGAAGCTGGCCGACACACCAAAGTCCGCCGACGCGCCACCGAAGGCGGCGACCGATCCGGCCACCGCGGCCGAGGCCTCGAAGCCCGCGCTCAGCTCGATCGCCGCCTCGACACCGCCCGCGGCCGCGAGCCGAAACCCGGCGCCGATCGAGGCGCTCGCCGAGGCTCCGAACCCGACCGTCGCGCCCGCGGCCACCGACGCCGAGGCCTCGATCGCCAGCCCGAAGCTGGCTTCGACGGAGGCCGAGACGCCGGCCTCGAAGCCGACGTGCACGCCGAGCCCAGCCGACATTCCGACGCCCGCCGAGAACCCGACCTCGGCTCCAGCCGCGAGCGCGAGCCCGGCTCCGGCCGCGAGCCCGCCCTCGAGATCCATGTCGAGCCCGCGCCAGGCCTCGGGATCCAGACCCTGGCGCGACGCGAACTCGGCCGGCGTCTCACCAGCTTGCGCGGGCGCGACCTCGTTGCCGCCGCCGCCACCCCCGGTGCCGCCACCGCCCCCACCACCGCCACCGCCACCAGG